>NZ_JBITTO010000002.1:0-256422 GCF_044541975.1 Streptomyces sp. NPDC085460 | reverse complement strand
TGTGTGGCGGCCCCCCCCCCACTTGTCCACCGGGGGGCCCGCGCCGCCCCGGCCCCGGGCCCCGGGGGGCCGCCCCCCCGGGCGGGGCGCGGGGCGCGGCCCCCCGCCCCTCCCCCTCCCGCCGGAGCCCCCGGACGGCCGCCCCCGCTCCCACCCACCGCCCCCTCCCGAGGAGAACCGCGATGACCACTCCCCCGAGTGCGTTCCCGGACGTCGAGAAGCTGGTCGTCGACGTCCTCAAGGCCGACCCGGCGCTGGCCGGGGCGGTGCTCGCCGTCCACCCGCCCGCCGGCTTCGACGGCACGCAGAGCGCCGTCCTCGTCAACCGGCGCGGCGGCGCCTGGATCGGCGACCTGCACGTCGACATGCCGCTGATCGAGTTCGAGGTGTACGGCCCCACCAAGGAGGCCGCCCACGTGCTGGCCAACGGCGCCCGGCGCGCGCTGCTCGCCACCCTCGGCAAGCAGATCGGCGGCTACGCCGTCCACGACGTGGAGGAGCAGGACGGGCCGCGCTGGCTGCCCGACTACCTCTACCGGGGCGCCAACCGCTACCTCTGCGTGCTGCGCCTCTCCCTCGGCGTCTTCTGACGCCCCGCCGGATCCGTCCGGCCCACCCGCCGTCCGTCCGGCCCACGCGCCGGATCCGTCCGGCCCCCACAGACCAGGCCCTGCCGTCCGGCGGGGCCTTTGCCGTACCCGGGTCCCTTCCCTTCGCCCGGGCTCGGCGCCCTCACCCACACAAGGAGAAACCCACCATGGCAGGAAACAACTCCGCCGAGATCCGCGTCGCCGGCACCGGCAAGCTCTTCGTCGCCACGGCCGGCGCCAGCGCCCCGTCCTTCGGCGCCGACCCGGCCACCGACTGGGCCTCGGCCACCTGGACGAACCTCGGTTACACCACCGGCGACGGCGTGACCTTCTCCAAGAAGGACAAGCTGGAGCCGATCGACACCTGGCAGTCGGTCTCCCCGGTGCACTTCATCTACTCCAGCCGCGACCTCTCGCTGAAGTTCTCGATGCTCCAGTTCAACGAGGACACGCTGCCGTTCTTCATGGGCGGCGGCAAGGTCGAGGCGGAGCCGGCCGCGGCGACCGACACGTTCAAGTACGAGATCGCCGAGCGCCCCTACGCGGACGTCCGCGCCCTGGGCCTGGAGTTCACCGACGTCAAGGTCGGCGGCACCGCGGTCACGTACCGCTTCATCATCCCGCGCGGTCAGGTCACCGCCTCCGACGACATCAAGCTGGCCCGCAAGGCGGCGTCCACCCTGGGCATCACCTTCACCGCGATGTCGAACGGCGACGGCAAGCCGCTGGCCACCTTCCTGATGAAGGACGGCCAGTACGGCGCCTCGGCCTGATCCTCCCCGGGGCGGGACGGCGGCACCCCGCCGTCCCGCCCCGGATCCCTTCTCCTCCGTACGCACCCGATCAAGGAGTACGCATCACCATGGCCCGTTTCGACGTCAACGCCGCCCGCGCCCAGCGCCAGGAGGGCCGCGGCCGCTCCTGGAGCTTCGAGCTGGACGGCGACACCTTCACCCTCCCGACCGAGCTCTCCCGCACGACCGCGAAGGGCCTGCGCAAGCTGGACGACAACGACGTGGACGGCCTGCTCGCGCTCCTCATGGGCGCGGAGCAGTTCGCCCGCTTCGACGAGCACGAGGTCACCATGCAGGACGTCGCCGCCATCCTGGAGGCGTACGGCCAGGAGACCGGGCTCGGCCTGGGGGAAGACTGAGCCTCGTCGAGTTCGTCGACGAACACGCCGAGGCCCTTGAGGCGGACCTGATCCGCTACTACGGGACCGACATCCTCGACTGGCACCGGGGCGAGCTGTCCAGCCGGCGGCTGCTGGTGCTGATCAAGCACCTGCCGCGGGAGAGCGCGCTCCAGCGCGAGATCCACGGCGAGGCCGCGGAGTGGTCGGTGACCGACCATCTGCTCGCGGCGACGGTCGACCACCTGGCCGTGGGCAACTGGATGTTCTCCTGCGTCAACAGCGGGGAGGACGGTGACCCGCCCGAGTTCCCGAAGCCGGTGCCCCGGCCGGAGAGCAAGGCGGACGAGGACGGGAGCGACGGGAGCGACGGGAGCGGGGACGGGGCGGGTACGGGGGCGAGCGGGGCGGCCGCCGCCCCGCGGAACGGGGAGGAGCCCCCGGCGATCTCCCCCGGCCAGCTGGCCCGCTTCTTCGGCTGACCCTCCCGGCGCCGACCGCCTCTTCCGAAGGCTCACCCCGGCGCCGGCCGCCTGCTCCGGAGGCTCCTCGCGGCGCCGGCCGCCTGCTCCGGAGACTCCTCCGGCGCTGGCCGCCTGCTCCGGAGGCTCCTCCGGCGCTGGCCGCCTGCTCCGGAGGCTCCTCCGGCGCTGGCCGCCTGCTCCGGAGGCTCCTCGCGGCGGAGGCCGCCTCTTCCGCCAGCCCCTCGCGGCGGAGGCCGCCGCTTCGGGCGGCCCTCCCGGCGCGCCCCTCGGCCGGCCCTCCCGGCGAGCCCTTCGGCCGGTCCTTCCGGCGAGCCCTTGGGCGCCGTCCCCGGCGCGCCCCCTTGGGCGTCACCCCCGGCCGCCCGTGGGCGCCACCCCCGGCGCCCTCGTGGGCGCCGTCCTCCCGGAGTCCGTTCCCGTCAGGGGGCGGACTCCGGAGGTGCTTCCTGGGCGCGCTCGGCCGCCAGCTCCTCCTCCAGCGCCTTGGCGCGCTCGGAGAGCCGGCGGGGCCTGCGGGGCTCGGGCTCGCGGCGTTCGCCGGGGCCGGCGCCCTGCTGGCCCGGGACGTGGGAGAGCGGCGGGACGATGGGGCGGCCGCCCTTGCCCCGTACGACCTTCCGCACGGGCTGCGCGGTGCGCCGCGCGCGGCCCTCCTGGGCCGTGACCGGGGCTTCGGGCGCCGTCGTGCCGGGGGCCGGCTCCTTGCCGTGCTCGGGCTCGGGCTCGCCCCCGCGCCCGCCCTCACCGCCGAGCCCGGCCCCGTTCCCCTTCCCGGCCCTGTTCCCGGCCCCGGCCCCGTTCCCGAGCCCCGCCCCGGGCCCGTCACCGTCGCCGTACCCGGGGCCGGTCCCGCCCCCGGGACCGGGCTCGGGGTCGGGCTCAGGGTCGGGCCCGGGGGTGGGATCGGGCTCGGACGGCGAGCCCTGTTCGAACAGTTCGCGCTCCCGCCGCACCCGCTCCTCCGCCTCGACGACGGCGGCGGGCGGTTCGAGGAGCCGGGCGAAGGGCAGGGCGATGACCCGGGCGCCGCCCTGCGTCCCGGCGTCCGTCCGGCGCTGCGGCCGCCGGATGCCCCGGCCGTCGCCCTGCCCCTGGGCGTAGGCGTCGGCGACGCGGCGCTCGTACTCCCGGCGGATGCGCGGGAGTTCGTCGGAGACGGCCTCGGCCCAGCCGGAGGTGAAGGCGGTGGTCTCCCTGCGGTCGATCTCGGACCGGGGGATGACGACGAGCTCCTCGGGGGCGTATCCGAGGACGTGGACGAGCTCGGAGAGCCGCGCGAAGAGGTGGGGCAGGTCGGGGTGGGAGGCGAGCCAGTCGACCACCCGCTCCCGCCGGTCGGCGTCCGGCTCCGTGTCCATGTGTCAGTACTGCCTTCCAGCCCCCTGGGGTCCCCGCGCGCCCCTCGCGCCCCTCGCCTTCCCGGAGTGGTCGGGTCCGGGAGAGCGCCCTCCAGGTTACCCGGTCGAACTTTTTCTTCGATCACCGCCAACTCGTTCGAGAACCTGACGAGAAGACACGCCGTCAGCCCCATCTCGCTCGACAAACCTCGAACAGATGTTCCACACTCTGTTCGCACAGTAGTTCGAACACGTGGTGCCCCCGCTCTCCAGACGCACGCGGCGCCGCCACGCACGCACGGGCAAGCAAAGGAAGGCAGGCGTCCATGACTCAGCCGGGCGAGGCATCGCGACCGCACATCCCTCTCCAGGACCGCCTCCGCCAGCTCCTCGACGGACCCGTCGCCCTCGACAAGAGAGCCCTGCTCGGCACCCTGTACGCCGAGGTCTCCCGCTGCGAGACCGTCGCGTACGCGGCCGGCTGGAACGACGCCCTCGCGACGACGCGGCGCGGCCCCCGCCGGGACACCGACGCCTAGCCGCAGCGCGCTGCCCTGCGAACGAGCCCCCGCCGGATCCGGCGGGGGCTTTTCGGCGCTTGGCCCGTACGGGCCGGAAGCGGAGCAACCGTGGAAGTAACCAACGAACAACTCGCGACCAAGATCGCCGGCCTCCGGGAGTACCTCACCAAGATCGACGACGTGGGCAGACTCCCCACCACCACATGGATGGAGAAGCAGCTCGCACCGGTCAACAAGCTGATCGCGGACCTCAAGGCGGAACAGGAGAAGGTCGCCGAGGAGGTCACGAAGGCGCCCTGGGAAGAACTTCTGGAGCAGCTCGGCCTCGGTTTCGTCGCCGAGATCATCAAGAAGTTCAACGAAGGCGGTTTCGGCGCCGCGCTCACGGCGGCCCTCGTCGCCCTCGGCGGCGTCATCGTCCCCATCCTCCTGGCCGCGCTCGGCGCGCTCATCGTCTTCAAACTGCAGCAGGCCCACGCCAAGAAGACCGGCGGCAGCACGTTCGGCATGCGCCCGGACGGCAGCTTCGGGCGACGGAACATCCAGGACATCGAGAACGAGCGGAACGGCGTCGCCCCCGGCGGCCTCGCCGACCTCCCGGCGGACGCCAAGTTCGACGACCTGCGCGCGCAGCTCGAACTGCTGAACCCGCACCTCGCCAAGTTCAACCTCCACGCCCCCTCGTTCGTCTCGAACTTCCGCAAGATGCCGTCGAAGGGCGCCGAGGCGAAGGCACAGGTCGTCGAGCGGATCGCACTGGCCGTCAAGGACGTCGACCACCAGGCGATGCCCCTGGTCGCCAGCGGAATGGGCAAGATCAACGGGGCCGTGAAGAACGCGAACCCGCGGAAGACGGAGAAGTTCGCGGGCGCCATCTCCCTCCTCAAGGCCGCCATGAAGGACCTCGACGTCGACAAGGTCCCCAAGATGGCGACCTTCCAGAACGCCGCGAACGCCGCCAAGGACCTCGCCGAGCACACCGGCACCCTCTCCGGGCGGATGCACGCCTTCGCCGATGCCGTCCGCGACCTCAACGCCCAGATGACCGGCGGCGCCCCCAGCCCCGGCTGATCCCCCACCCACCCCGAAAGGAGGTACACCCATGTCCCTCGTCAGGAACCTCAAGAACGCCTCGTCCGCCCTCGGCGGCTTCCGCACACAGGCGGCAAACGCCGGCACCTCGGTCAAGAAGGTCGGTGACGCCGGGCGGTCCGCGTCCGGTCAGCTCAGGACGCTGCGTACGAACGCCCAGGGCGCCGGCACCCAGCTGAAGAACCTCAAGACCGCGTCCGACCAGGCCGAGCGGGCCATGAAGAAGGCCGGCGACACCGCGCAGTCCGCCGGCGGCAAGCTCGGCAGGTACGAATCCGGGGCCGGCAAGGCCGCCAAGGGCCAGGACAAGCTCAACAAGTCCATGAAGGGCAACTTCCTGGTCCGCCTGCTCGAACTCTTCATGCCGCTCATCGAGGCCGTCGTCGACATGGCGCTGCGCTCGAAGACCATGCAGACGGTCCTGAAGAAGGCGTTCAGCGCGATCAAGAGCGTGATCAGCTCGGTCATGAAGGCCATCGGGCCGATCATGAAGAAGGCCGGCAGCCTCATCAAATCGGTCTGGAACGGTATCAAGAAGGCCATCTCCACCGTCGTCAAGGCCGTCGCCACCGTCATCAAGACCTACGTGAAGATCTGGAAGACGGTCATCACCACGGTCATGAAGGCGATCAAGAGCGTCATCAGCACCGTCTGGAACGGCATCAAGCGCGTCATCACCCCGGTGGTGAACTGGATCAAGAGCGCGATCCCCAAGGCGTTCAGCGCCGTCAAGGAGAAGATGTCGTCCATCTGGAACGGCCTCAAGGGCATCGCGTCCCGCGCCTTCGACGGCATCAAGAGCGGCGTCAAGGGCCCCATCAACGCCGTCATCGGCCTGATCAACTCCATGATCCGCGCCATCAACCGGGTCAAGGTCTCCGTCCCCGGCTGGGTCCCCGTCGTCGGCGGCAAGACCTTCGGCGTCAACATCCCGACCATCCCGATGCTCGCCACCGGCGGTGTCGTGATGCCCCGCACCGGCGGCGTCCCCGCCATCCTCGCCGAGGCCGGCGAGGCCGAGGCCGTCCTGCCGCTGTCCAAGCTCGACCGGCTCCTCGCCCTCACCGCCCGCCGCGCCCGCCAGGCCCAGGGCCAGAGCGCCGGAGCCGGCGGCGGCCTCGTCATCGAGCACTACCACGCGGCCCGGGACAACAACCCGAAGGCCACCGCCGACGCCCTCATGTACCTCGTGAAGGCGCGTGGAGCACGGGCATGAGTTCCGCCCTCGCCATGCCCCGCCTCGCCATGCCCCGGTTCCAGGTGGCCGTCGGCCCGATGAACACCCTGCGCCAGGGGGCCACCGCGGCGACCGGAGCGATGCGGAACCTCCGGCAGGGCGTCCAGCGGGCGTCCGCCGGCGTCGGCGCCCTCGTCACCGCCGCCCGCGGCGCCTCCACCGCCACCCGCGCCCTCGGACGCGACGCGGCCGGCACCCGCACCGCCCTCGACAAGCTCCGCCGCTCCCCCGCCGCCACCCGCCTCAAGCGGATCGCCACCGCCGCGGGCAAGGCCCGCCGGGCCGCCGGGCGGATCGGCACCGGAGCCGGGGCGGTCCTCGGCCTCCTCCTGCCGCTGCTGCCCGTCGCCGATGTCCTCACCGGCCTCATGGGCACCTTCGGAACCGTCATGACCCTCGCCTCGGTCGCCATGACAGGCGTCAACGTCGCCATGCGGGCCAACCCGCTCGGCTTCCTCGTCGGCCTGATCGTGCCCATCGCCGCGTACCTCATCGAACTCGCCGTCAACTCCGAGACCGGACAGCGGATCATCCGCCAGGTCCTCCAGCAGGCCCTCAAGGCCGTCCAGGGCGTCTGGAACTTCATCAGCCCCTTCATGAAGGCCCTCGGCAAGGCCATCGGCACCTACGCCACGGCGTACCTGACCGTCTTCAGGACCGCCCTGAAGATCGTCGGCGCGGCCATCGGCGGCATCGCGAGGATCGGCTCCGCCGTCCGCTCCGCGAGCAACGCCCTGCGGGGCATCGCCTCCCGCACCCTCGGCGGCATCAAGAGCGCCGTCCAGCCCGTCGTCCGCTGGATCACCGACAAGATCCCCGGCTTCTTCCGCCGGGCGAAGGACGCCGTCGCCAAGGCCCTCAACGGCATCGGCGACCTCGTCCAGGGCGGCCTCAGCGCCGTCCTCGGCGTGGTCAAGGGACCCATCAACGGCCTGATCGCCTTCGCCAACTGGATCATCGACGGCCTCAACAAGCTCAGCTTCGAGATCCCGCTCACCGGCAAGAAGTTCGGCGTCACGCTCGACAAGATCCCGATGCTCGCCGAAGGCGGCATCGTCGCGCCCCCCGAGGCCGGCGAGTACCGGATCGACTCCCTGACCGAACTGGAGCGCCGGCGCGTCCCCGCGCTCACCGAGCCGCCCCGGCGCCCGCACCGCGTCCGGGAGTTCCGCGAGGAACCCGGCGCCGGCCCCCGGGCCGCGGCGGAGGACCTGCTCTTCCTCCTCGCCGCCCACACCCGCGGCGGCGCCGGACAGCCGGTCCTGACCTGACGCACCCGCCCACCCCGCCACCGGAAGTGAGGTGACGGCCCCATGGCCGAGACCACGACCCCGTACGCCGGAAACTCCCACACCGCCGACCTCGCGCCCGGCTCGCTCATCACCCAGGACGGGCAGATGCAGTGGGCCGGGCTGCTCATCGGCCCCGGCACCCCCTTCGCCGTCGACAAGTCGGGCCTGACCGGCTGGGAGGACCTCCCCGAGTACGACTCCTCCGACGCCGACCGCCCGACCTCGCACGGCGCCTGGCCCGGCTCCCGCTACGCCAAGCCCCGCAAGACCGGCGGCACGATCGTCCTCATGCCCGAGCACGGCGGCGCCCCCGCGGCCGTCCGGGCGCTGCGGCAGGCCCTGGCCCTCCTCGACGAGGAGCGCTGGCTCGCCGTCCGGCTGCACGGCGAGACCCTCGCCGTGCGCGCCCGGATCGCCCAGCGCGTGGTCCCCGCCGACCAGGGCTTCGCCACCCAGGGCAGCTCCCGCATGTCCGTCCAGTGGCTCGCCGCCGACCCCCGCCGCTACACGGTCAACGAGCAGCTCGCGACGACCACGCCGCCGCAGCCCGAGGCCGGCCTCACCTGGCCGCTGACCTGGCCGCTGTCCTGGGGCGAGGCCAAGAGCACCGGCGACGCCGTCGTCGAGAACACCGGCTCCGCCCCCACCCACCCGGTGATCGTCTTCCGCGGCCCCTGCTCGATGCCGAGCGTCACCGAGCGGATCAGCAGGCGCCGGCTGCGGTACGCGATCGACCTGGCCGCCGGCGACGAACTCACCGTCGACACCCGCGCGGGCACGGTGATGCTCAACAACTCCGCCTCCCGGCTGCACACGGCGATGGCCGACTCCACCCCGGAGGAGCTCTTCATCCTGGAGCCCGGCCGCAGCGACCTCTCCTTCCGCCCCGAGGAAGGCACCGAGCAGGCCCTCATGACCGTCAGCTGGCGCAGCGCCGAGTGGTGACGGCCGCATGACCCCGCGCCGCCGGGCCGCCGCCGCGCGCCGCCGCCCGGCGGCCCTCCCGCATCCCCTCCCTACCCCGAGGTGACCCCATGACCGTACGAGCCGCCTGGCTCCAGTCCGACGGGCAGACCCGCGAGGACACCCGCATCACCCTCGCCGCCCTCCTCACCCCCAGCGGCCAGAGCCCCGAGGAGACGCCGCTCCGCTCCCGGGCCGGCGTCCTGCCCGGCGGCCTCGCCCTGACCGGCGGCTCGCCCATGGAGGCGATCATCGGCACCGGCCGCGCGATCGTCCAGGGCAAGGACACCGCCCAGGGGGCGTACCTGGTCGCCGTCACCGCGCCGGAGACCCTGACCATCGAGGACGGCAACGCCCAGTACGACCGGATCGACCTGATCGAACTGGCCGTCGTCGACGACCTCTACGACCGGACCGGCGCCACCGAGGCCGTCGTCCGCCTGGTCAAGGGGGAACCGGCCGCCACCCCGGTCGCCCCCGCGAGCGGACCCGGCAGCGTCCTCCCGCTGTACACGGTCAAGGTGCCGAAGGGCACCTCGGCCGGCACCGGCGGCATCGCCTGGGGCACCGCCGCCGTGGCGAGCCTGCACTGGCCGGTCGTCGCGCTCGGCGGGATCATGCCGACCAGCGGCTTCAAGGGCGCGTACACCGGCCAGTACCGGGACACCGCGGGGCTGCTCCAGCGCTGGGACGGCACCACCTGGGTGTCGTACCCGAAGGCGATCGGCGGCATCGCGCCGACCTCGACCACCACCGGCACCTACACCGGACAGTTCCGGGACAGCGGCGCCGGCCTCCAGCGCTGGGACGGCGCCGCCTGGGAGTACACCGAGGGCACGTCGAAGGTGCTGTTCGGCGCGACCCAGTGGACCACCACCCAGCAGCAGACGCTCGCGACGAACACCTGGACCCCGATCAGCCTGCCCACCGTCGAGTTCGACACCGCCGGCGGCTGGAACGGCACGACCACCTACACCGTGCCGCGCTCCGGCTACTGGCGGCTCAACGGGCACGTCACCTACGCCAACGACGGCCAGACCGGCATGCGCGGCGCCCGGATCACCGTCAACGGCACCAACCAGCCGCGCTTCACCTGGCTCGGCCCCGCCGGCAACGGCGCCGTCTGCGTCGGCGGCAGCGGTCTCACCCGGCTGGTCGCGGGCGACGCCCTCCAGCTCTCCGGCTTCCACAACCACACCGCCGCCGTCCGCACGCTCGGCGGCTCCGGATACGGCTGCACCCTCGCCGCCGAGTGGATCCGGTCCTGACACCCCCCGCCCCTACCCCCCTGAGGAGAACACCGTGAACCTGCGCAGCAGCTGGGTCGCCACGACCGGCCAGACCCGCGAGGACACCCGCCTCACCCAGACCGGCGTCACCACGCTCGCCAACCCCGTCCAGGTCCGCTCCGGCATCCTGCCCGGCTCCTACGACGGCCAGTACCGGCTCGCCGCCTTCTGGACCTTCGGCTCCGCCCCGATGACCGCGACCGTCTCCGAGGGCCGGGCCGTCATCCAGGGCGAGATCTCCCAGGGCGCCTACCCGGTGACCCTGCCGAACTCCGAGACCCTCACCTTCACGCCCGGCCACGCCCAGTACAACCGCATCGACCTGATCGTCCTCAAGGTCTACGACGGCCTGTACGACGCCGACAGCCAGCGGTACGAGGCCAAGCTGGAGATCATCCAGGGCACCGCCGACGCCGTCCCGCAGATCCCGCAGATCCCGCCGCGCTGCCTCCCGCTGTACGAGGTGCTGGTGCCGGCCGGCGTCAGCGCGGGCAACGGCGGCATCCCGTGGAACACCTCCCTGAAGGACCTGCGCACCCCCGTCGTCTCGCTCGGCGGCATCCTCCCGGTCGAGGGCGCGGTCCAGCCCGGCGCCTACCCGGGCCAGTACCAGGACGGCGGCGGCGCGCTCCAGCGCTGGGACGGCGGGGCGTGGGTGCCGTACCCGTCCGCGCTCGGCGGCATCGTCCCCAACTCGGCCTCCAGCACCCCCGCCAGCTACACCGGCCAGTACCGGGACTCCACGACCGGCATCCTCCAGCGCTGGAACGGCACGGCCTGGGTGGCGGCCGTGCCCGGCCCGTACTTCACCGACAACAGCGACCAGGGCGAGACCGCGTCCGGCACGTACGTCTCGACCCTCGCCGGCCGGGCCACCAACCCGCTCAAGGTCAACTTCGTCGTCCCGCCGTCGAAGGCGGTCGCCGTCTCCTTCGGCTGCCGGATGCGCTCCCGCGACGACCTCTACGCGTACATGGCGCTCGAACTCTCCCAGAACGGCACGGTCATCAGCGCCCCCGAGGACGAGTACGGCATCTACGCCGCCAGCACCACCACGCTCACGGCCTCCTCCGTCCGCCGGCTCTCCGGACTGACCGCGGGCGCCACCTACACGCTCACCGCCTACTTCCGGGTCGTCCCCAACACCCCGGCCGTCAAGGCGTACTTCGACAACACGTACATCAAGGTCGACCCGCTGCCGTAGCCCCCCACCCCGACCTCCGGGAGGAGAACCCCATGCCCCTGCGTCCCGGCTGGCTGCTGCCCAGCGGCCAGACCCGCCAGACGACCCGCCTCACCCACCTCGGCGCCGGCACCCCGGTCGACCCGCTCGTCTCCCGCTCCGGCGTCCTGCCGGGCTCCGCCGACGGCACGTACCGGGTCAGCGGCCTGTCGATGACCGGCAGCGGCCCGATGACCGCGACCGTCCACGCCGGGCGGGCCCTCGTCCAGGGCCGGCCCGAGCAGGGCGCGTACCCCGTCGCCCTCGACGGCGACACCGTCCTCGCCTTCGGCGACGGCGACGCGCTCCACCCGCGGATCGACCTCGTCGTCCTCCGCGTCTACGACGACGAGTTCGACAGCCTCACCCGCCACGAGGCCGTCCTGGAGATCGTCGTCGGCCAGCCGAAGGCCACCCCGGTCGCGCCGCCCGCCCCGCCCGCGTCGCTGCCCCTCTTCACCGTCCGGGTCAAGGCCGGCGCCTCCGCCGGCACCGGCGGCATCGCCTGGACCGGCGGCGACCTGACCGACCTGCGCACCACGGTCACCGGCGTCGGCGGCATCCTGCCCGTCTACAACAACGCCGGGGTGCCCGGCTCCTACCCCGGCCAGTACCAGGACAACGACGCGGCCCACCAGCTCCAGCGGTGGAGCGGCACCGGCTGGGTCGCGTACCCCAAGGAGATCGGCGGCGTCGCCCCGCAGGGCGCGCTCTCGGTCGGCGGCTACACCGGCCAGTACCGGGAGCACAACGGCGTCCTCCAGCGCTGGAACGGCACCAGCTGGGCCACCTACCACCCGCCGGTGGAGGCGGAGACCACGACGACCGGCGCGGTCGCGCTCGCCGGCTGGGCCCTCGTCTCCTACGACGCCCGGCGGACCCGGAGCGGACTGTGCACCATGGCCGTCGTCGTCAACCGCACCGGCCCGCAGATCGACGCCAACAGCGCGGGGAACATCGTCGACGAACCGCTGTGCACGCTGCCCGCCGGCTGGCGCACCGCCCTCTCCGTGGACGCGATCGCCGCCGACGGCTTCGGCGACGGCTCGGCCTGGATCTCCACGAGCGGCCAGGTCACCCTGCGCACCTGGGTCTCGAACGGCGCCCTCGTCAACGGCCGCAACGTCCGCGTCAGCGCCACCTACATCCTTCCGTGAGGTCCGCCCCATGAGTCTCGACACGCCCTACCGGGCGATCTTCTGCGACCTGGTGACCGACCAGACCCTCGACATCCTGCCGCTGCGGGACGTCTCCTTCGAGGACTACATCGGCCGCGCCGGCTCGCTCTCCGGCACCGTGCCGATCCCCGACCGGACCATGGCCGAGCGCGCCCACAAGATCAAGCCCGGCCGGACCACCGTGTACCTGGAGCGCGGCGGCTTCCTC
This sequence comes from Streptomyces sp. NPDC085460, assembly GCF_044541975.1. Classification (NCBI taxonomy): domain Bacteria; kingdom Bacillati; phylum Actinomycetota; class Actinomycetes; order Kitasatosporales; family Streptomycetaceae; genus Streptomyces; species Streptomyces sp. NPDC085460. The sequence continues at coordinate 243,876 of NZ_JBITTO010000002.1, read as the reverse complement.
TGGTGGGGCGGCATCGTCTGGACGACCAACCTCCAGGGCAGCGACCGGGGCGTGGTGACCCTCTCCATCCAGGCCGCCACCTTCGACTCGTACGCCGCCCGGCGCCGCATCCGCACCGACGAGCTCAAGTTCAACCAGGTCGAGCAGTTCGAGATCGTCCGCCGTATCTGGCGGGAGCTCGGCGCCGGGCTCGGCGTCAGCGCCATCGAACCCGGCGACGACGTGCCCTCGGAGCCGGTGCCGCGGGACGCGTCCTGGCGGCACGGCGACGAGACCGTCTACCAGGAGGCGCTCGACCAGCTCGGCGCGTACGCGGACGGCGTCGAGTACCAGATCCTCGTCTACCGCGACCCCGGCGACGGGCGGCGGGTGCGCCGGCTCCGGCTCGGCTCGCCCCGGATCCGCACCGGCGCCACCGACATGGTCCTCGACCGGCCCGGCACCATCCTCAGCTACTCGTTCCCGGACGACGCCACCCGCGGCGGCACCACCTCGCTCGCCCGCGGCGCCTCCACCAACGCCAACGCCGCCGCCGAGTCCCGGCCGACCCTGTCGGCCCCGATCGCCGCGGAGGGCCTACCCGACCTCTGGCCCCCGCTGGACCTGTCCACGGACTACAACGACATCAGCGACCCGGCCACGCTCGACGCGCTGGCCAGGGCCGTCCTGAAGGAGGCCCAGGGCTCGGTGGTGATCCCCGAGCTCAGCATCCGGCTCTCCGACGTCGTCCCCTCGACGCTCCTCGGCCGCACCGCCCGCGTCCGGATCACCGACGAATGGCACCCGAGGGGCCTCGACACCCGCTACCGCATCGTCGGCGTGAAGGTCAGGCCGACCGAGCGGGGCCGCCCCGACACCGCCGAACTCGCCCTGGAGGAAGCCTGATGGCACTGCTCCCCGAGGACATCGTCGACCGGCTGATCCAGATGGAGCGCCGGCTCAACGCCCTCTCCACGGCGGTGAACACCCGCCCGCCGCTGACCGAGCTCACCAACGGCTCGCTCGCCCTGAAGCGGCAGCCCGCGCCGACGGACCCGTCCGTCCTCGTCGCCCAGCTCAGCACCAGCGGCCCGGGCGGCAGCAAGCCCGTGCTGCGGGTCAACGACGCCTACGGCCACGAGGTCCTCTCCGACGACATCCTCACCGGCGGCCTCGCCCGGCCCTGGCTGCCGATGCTGCCGCCGCAGGACCTGGCCTCGGCGAACTGGCCGGCCACCACCGCGACCGCCTGGACGACCATCGCCCAGTCGCAGAACCCGCTGTGGCAGCCCAAGATGCGGCTGCGGATGCTCACCCGGTTCTCCTCCGGGGCCGCCGGGCAGGTCCGGGTGCTGGTCAACGGCGCCGCGTTCGGCTCGGCCGTCGCCGCCGGCGCCGTCTTCGACCACACCGCCGCCGTCACCACGAACATGCAGGCCGACTTCGGCAAGGACCTCACCGTGGAGATCCAGGCCATCGTCACCAGCGCCTCCGGCACGGTCTACGCCAAGCCGGTCCTCATGCACGGCCGCCAGACCTGACCCACCCCTTCCCGAAGAGGAGCACCCCGTGATCCCCGACCCCACCCAGCCCTGGGGCGTCGCCATCGACTACGCGGGCCGCGGCACCGTCGCCGAGGCCGGCCACACCGTCGCCCTGCGCCTGTACGACAACACCCTCGGCGGCCCGCTGGAGCTCGACCCCATGACGGGCGAGTACCCCGCGGTGTACGTCACCGCCCAGGTCACCGAGAACGGCGAGGGCGGCGCCCAGCTGCGCGGCTACGGCCACACCATGGTCCAGCCGTCCGGCGGCCGCCCCGCCGTGCCCGACCCGGACGCGGTCGTCCGGGCCGTCGCCGCCGCGCTCGCCGACTTCGAGACCCGCCGGATCGCCCTCGCCACGCTCTGCGCCGCCTGGGCCCCGGCCCCCGAACCGGAGCCCGAGCCGGAGCCGGAACCCGAGCCGGCGCCCGCACCGGAGCCGGCGCCCGAGCCCGAGCCGTCGCCGGAGCCCGCTCCGTAACCCCGCCGCACCACCCCGCACGCCCGCCCCGCGCCGCCGACGGCCGGGGTCTTCGCATGTCTGGAGGACAAGTTGGCCACTCCCCTGTCCGCGGACCGGCTCCTCGCCGCGCTCCGCGCCGAAGGCGTCACCGTCGTCGAGCACCCCGGCTGGCGCACCCACCACCGCAACCACACCGGCGCCTGGGGCCCCGTCGCCGGCGTCATGATCCACCACACCGTGTCCAGCGGCACCACGTCCTCCGTCGCGATGTGCTCCGACGGCTACGACAGCCTCCCGGGCCCCCTCTGCCACGGCGTGATCGCCAAGGACGGCACCGTGCACCTGGTCTCCGCCGGGCGCGCCAACCACGCCGGCGGCGGCGACCCGTCCGTCCTGCGGGCCGTCGTCACCGAGGCGTACGGCGACCGGCCGCCCGTCCCGCGCGAGCACCAGGGCAGCCCCGGCGCCGTGGACGGCAACTCCCGCTTCTACGGCTTCGAGTGCGTCAACCTCGGCAACGGCACGGACCCCTGGCCGGCCGCCCAGCTCGACGCGATCGAACGCGCCTCCGCCGCGCTCTGCCGGGCCCACGGCTGGGGCGCCCGCTCCGTCATCGGCCACTCGGAGTGGTCCGACTGGAAGAGCGACCCCAAGGGCTTCGGCATGCCGGGGATGCGCGACCGGGTGCGGAAGCGGCTCGGCGCCGCCCCCGCCCCGAAGCCCACCGCGCCCGCCAAGCCGGCCACCCCCCGCCACCAGCCCTTCCCCGGCACCTCCTTCTTCCGGAACGACCCCAGCTCGCCGGTGATCACGGCGATGGGCCGCCGGCTGATGGCCGAGGGCTGCGGGCGCTACCGGGTCGGCCCGAGCCCCCGCTGGTCCGAGGCCGACCGCCAGTCGTACGCCGCCTGGCAGCGCAAGCTCGGCTTCCGCGGCGCCGACGCCGACGGCTGGCCCGGCGCCGCCTCGTGGAACGCGCTGAAGGTCCCGTACACGCAGTAGACGAGCAAGGAGAACCCCCTCATGTCCGAAGCCGCGAAGCGCACGGCCCGCACCGTGCTGCAGACCGCCGTCGCCCTCGCCCTGGTCCTGCCGGCGCTCGTCGACGCCTCCGGCATCCCCGCCACCCTCCCCTGGGTCGCCGGGGCGCTCGCCGTCGCCGGCGCCCTCACCCGGGCCATGGCGGTCCCCGCCGTCCAGCTCCTGCTGCCCTCCTGGCTGCGCACGGAACCGGGCGGTGCCGATGACCGAGGCTGATCCGAACGACCCGGTCGCGGTGGCGCTCGAACTGGAGCGGCTCCGCGGCACCCTCGAAGCCGGCTTCGCCCGGGTCGACGGCTCGCTCGCCCTGCTGGTGCAGCGCAGCGACCAGACCGACAAGCAGCTCGCCGACCACGAGGCCCGTCTCGACGACCTGGAGCGGGCCCGCTGGCCGCTCGCCTCCATCGCCGCGCTCACCGCGGGCGCCGGCGTGCTCGTCGCCCTGTGGGAGCTGACCTCCCGCTGAAAACCCCGAAGGGCGGCCACCCCGTGCGCAACGGGGTGACCGCCCTTCGGTCAAGCGACTCGCTTACTGGTTGTACGGACCGTAGTCGTAGTCCTCCAGCGGAACGGCCTGGCCGGAGCCGGTGCCGAACGGCGAGTAGTCGAGGTCGTCGTAGCCGACGGACGAGTACATCGCCGCCTTGGCCTCCTCGGTCGGCTCGACCCGGATGTTGCGGTAGCGGGACAGACCCGTACCGGCCGGGATGAGCTTACCGATGATGACGTTCTCCTTGAGGCCGATGAGGCTGTCGGACTTGGCGTTGATCGCCGCGTCCGTCAGAACTCGGGTCGTCTCCTGGAAGGAGGCGGCCGACAGCCAGGACTCGGTCGCCAGCGAGGCCTTGGTGATACCCATCAGCTGCGGACGGCCGGAGGCGGGGTGACCGCCCTCGGTGACCACACGACGGTTCTCGGTCTCGAACTTCGACCGCTCGACGAGCTCGCCCGGGAGGAGCTCCGCGTCGCCGGACTCGATGATCGTCACGCGGCGCAGCATCTGCCGGATGATGATCTCGATGTGCTTGTCGTGGATCGACACGCCCTGCGAGTTGTAGACCTTCTGGACTTCGCCGACCAGGTGGACCTGGACCGCGCGCTGACCGAGGATCCGGAGCACGTCGTGCGGGTTGGTGGCACCCACGGTGAGCTTCTGGCCCACCTCGACGTGGTCGCCCTCGCCCACGAGCAGACGGGCACGCTTCGAGATCGGGAACGCCGTCTCGTCGGTGCCGTCGTCCGGGGTGACGACGATCTTCTTGGTCTTCTCGGTCTCCTCGATGCGGACGCGACCGGCCGCCTCGGAGATCGGGGCGACACCCTTGGGCTGACGCGCCTCGAAGAGCTCGACGACACGCGGCAGACCCTGGGTGATGTCGTCACCGGCCACACCACCGGTGTGGAAGGTACGCATCGTCAGCTGGGTACCGGGCTCACCGATGGACTGGGCGGCGATGATGCCGACCGCCTCACCGATGTCGACCAGCTTGCCGGTGGCCAGCGAGCGGCCGTAGCAGAAGGCACAGGTGCCGACGGCCGACTCACAGGTCAGGACCGAGCGGGTCTTGACCTCCTCGACGCCCGCGTTGACAAGTGCGTCGATCAGGACGTCACCCAGGTCGACGTTGGCCGGCGCGATGACCTTGCCGTCCACGACGACGTCCTCGGCGAGCATCCGCGCGTACACGGAGGTCTCGACGTCGTCCGTCTTCCGCAGGACACCGGCCTCGTCCTTGGCCGCGATCCGCAGCTTCAGACCGCGCTCGGTGCCACAGTCCTCCTCGCGGATGATCACGTCCTGCGAGACGTCCACCAGACGACGGGTCAGGTAACCCGAGTCGGCGGTACGCAGGGCGGTGTCGGCCAGACCCTTACGGGCACCGTGCGTCGAGATGAAGTACTCGAGGACGGAGAGGCCCTCACGGAAGGACGCCTTGATCGGACGCGGGATGGTCTCGTTCTTCGCGTTCGACACCAGACCACGCATACCGGCGATCTGCCGCATCTGCATCATGTTTCCTCGGGCACCCGAGTCAACCATCATGAAGATGGGGTTCGTCTTGGGGAAGTTCGCGTTCATCGCCTCGGCGACCTCGTTGGTCGCCTTGGTCCAGATCGCGATGAGCTCCTGCGTGCGCTCTTCCTTGGTGATCAGACCGCGCTCGTACTGCTTCTGGACCTTCTCGTCCTGCTCCTCGTAGCCCTTGACGATGGCCTTCTTGGCCTCGGGCACGACGACGTCGGAGATGGCCACGGTGACGCCCGAACGGGTCGCCCAGTGGAAGCCGGCCGCCTTCAGGTTGTCGAGCGTCGCCGCCACGATGACCTTGGGGTAGCGCTCCGCCAGGTCGTTGACGATCTCGGAGAGCTGCTTCTTGCCCACCGAGTAGTCGACGAACGGGTAGTCCTCGGGCAGCAGCTCGTTGAAGAGCGCGCGGCCCAGCGTCGTCTTCAGACGGAACGAGTCACCCGTCTGCCACTCCGGCTCGCCCTCCTCGGCGACCGGGGGGACCCAGCCGCGCGGCGGAACGGTGCCGATCGGGAAGCGGATGTCGATCTGCGACTGCAGCGACAGCTCGCCGGCGTCGAAGGCCATGATCGCCTCGGCCGTGGAGCCGAACGCGCGGCCCTCGCCCTTGACGTCACGGAGCTCGCCGTCGGTGGTGAGGAAGAACAGACCGAGGACCATGTCCTGGGTCGGCATCGTCACCGGGCGGCCGTCGGCCGGCTTGAGGATGTTGTTCGAGGACAGCATCAGGATGCGGGCCTCGGCCTGCGCCTCCGCGGAGAGCGGCAGGTGCACGGCCATCTGGTCACCGTCGAAGTCCGCGTTGAAGGCGGTGCAGACGAGCGGGTGGATCTGGATGGCCTTGCCCTCGACCAGCTGCGGCTCGAAGGCCTGGATGCCGAGGCGGTGCAGCGTGGGCGCACGGTTCAGCAGAACCGGGTGCTCGGCGATGACCTCTTCGAGGACGTCGTACACGACCGTGCGGCCGCGCTCGACCATCCGCTTGGCGCTCTTGATGTTCTGCGCGTGGTTCAGGTCGACCAGGCGCTTCATCACGAACGGCTTGAAGAGCTCCAGCGCCATGGCCTTCGGCAGACCGCACTGGTGCAGCTTGAGCTGCGGGCCGACGACGATGACGGAACGCGCCGAGTAGTCGACACGCTTGCCGAGCAGGTTCTGACGGAAACGACCCTGCTTGCCCTTCAGCATGTCGCTGAGGGACTTCAGCGGACGGTTGCCGGGGCCCGTCACCGGGCGACCGCGACGGCCGTTGTCGAAGAGGGCGTCGACCGCCTCCTGGAGCATCCGCTTCTCGTTGTTCACGATGATCTCGGGGGCACCGAGGTCGAGCAGACGCTTCAGACGGTTGTTGCGGTTGATCACACGGCGGTACAGGTCGTTCAGGTCGGAGGTCGCGAAGCGGCCACCGTCCAGCTGCACCATCGGACGGAGGTCCGGCGGGATGACCGGCACGCAGTCGAGAACCATGCCCTTGGGGCTGTTCGCGGTCTGCAGGAACGCGGAGACGACCTTGAGGCGCTTGAGCGCACGGGTCTTCTTCTGGCCCTTGCCGGTGCGGATGATCTCCCGGAGCTTCTCCGCCTCCTCCTCCAGGTCGAAGGACTCCAGGCGCTTCTGCAGCGCCGCGGCACCCATCGAGCCGTCGAAGTACGTGCCGAAGCGGTCACGCAGCTCGCGGTAGAGGAGCTCGTCGCCCTCCAGGTCCTGGACCTTGAGGTTCTTGAAGCGGGACCAGACCTCGTCCAGACGGTCGATCTCACGCTGCGCGCGGTCGCGCAGCTGCTTCATCTCGCGCTCGGCGCCCTCGCGCACCTTGCGGCGCACGTCCGCCTTGGCGCCCTCGGCCTCCAGCTCGGCCAGGTCGGACTCGAGCTTCTTGGCGCGGTTCTCCAGGTCGGAGTCGCGGCGCTGCTCGATCTGCTGGCGCTCCACGGAGACGTGGGCCTCCAGCGACGGCAGGTCGCGGGTACGACGCTCGTCGTCGACGTACGTGATCATGTACGCCGCGAAGTAGATGACCTTCTCCAGGTCCTTCGGGGCGAGGTCGAGCAGGTAGCCCAGACGCGACGGAACGCCCTTGAAGTACCAGATGTGGGTCACGGGAGCGGCCAGCTCGATGTGGCCCATCCGCTCACGGCGCACCTTGGCGCGGGTGACCTCGACGCCACACCGCTCGCAGATGATGCCCTTGAAGCGGACGCGCTTGTACTTGCCGCAGTAGCACTCCCAGTCCCGGGTCGGACCGAAGATCTTCTCGCAGAAGAGTCCGTCCTTCTCGGGCTTGAGCGTGCGGTAGTTGATGGTCTCCGGCTTCTTGACCTCGCCGTGGCTCCACTGACGGATGTCGTCAGCGGTGGCCAGACCGATCCGGAGCTCGTCGAAGAAGTTGACGTCGAGCACTATGCGTCAATCCCTCTCAGGGTTGTAAGGCTGTGGGTCTGATACGGGGGTCCTGGGGCCGGCGGACCTTGATCGCTCAAGGTCCGCCGGACTCCCGTCAGACCTCTTCGACGCTGCTCGGCTCGCGCCGGGACAGGTCGATGCCGAGCTCCTCCGCTGCGCGGAAGACGTCCTCGTCGGTGTCGCGCATCTCGATGGACATGCCGTCCGAGGACAGCACCTCCACGTTGAGGCACAGGGACTGCATCTCCTTGATGAGCACCTTGAAGGACTCGGGGATGCCGGGCTCAGGGATGTTCTCGCCCTTGACGATGGCCTCGTAGACCTTCACGCGGCCGGTCACGTCGTCGGACTTGATCGTCAGCAGCTCCTGGAGGGCGTACGCGGCGCCGTAAGCCTCCAGCGCCCACACCTCCATCTCACCGAAGCGCTGGCCACCGAACTGGGCCTTACCACCCAGCGGCTGCTGGGTGATCATCGAGTACGGGCCGGTCGAACGCGCGTGCAGCTTGTCGTCGACCAGGTGGTGGAGCTTGAGGATGTACATGTACCCGACCGAGATCGGGTCCGGGAACGGCTCGCCGGAGCGGCCGTCGAACAGGCGCGCCTTACCGGTCGGGAGCACCATGCGCTCGCCGTCGCGGTTCGGGATGGTGTGCTGGAGCAGACCGGCGAGCTCGTCCTCACGGGCACCGTCGAAGACCGGGGTCGCGACGTTGGTGCCGGGGGCGACGGAGTCGGCGCCGATCGCCTGGAGGCGCTGCGCCCACTCGTCCGCGAGGCCGGAGACGTCCCAGCCGCGGCTGGCGAGCCAGCCGAGGTGGATCTCCAGGACCTGTCCCGGGTTCATTCGGGACGGGACACCCAGCGGGTTGAGGATGATGTCGACCGGGGTGCCGTCCTCCAGGAAGGGCATGTCCTCGATCGGGAGGATCTTGGAGATGACACCCTTGTTGCCGTGGCGGCCGGCGAGCTTGTCACCGTCGGTGATCTTGCGCTTCTGGGCGACGTAGACGCGGACCAGCTGGTTCACGCCCGGGGGAAGCTCGTCGCCCTCCTCGCGGTCGAAGACGCGGACGCCGATGACCTTGCCGGTCTCGCCGTGCGGGACCTTCAGCGAGGTGTCGCGGACCTCACGGGCCTTCTCGCCGAAGATCGCGCGGAGCAGGCGCTCCTCCGGGGTCAGCTCGGTCTCGCCCTTGGGCGTGACCTTGCCGACCAGGATGTCGCCGGCGACGACCTCGGCACCGATGCGGATGATGCCGCGCTCGTCGAGGTCGGCGAGGACCTCCTCGGAGACGTTCGGGATGTCCCGGGTGATCTCCTCGGGGCCGAGCTTGGTGTCACGGGCGTCGACCTCGTGCTCCTCGATGTGGATCGAGGAGAGGACGTCGTCCTGGACGAGGCGCTGCGACAGGATGATCGCGTCCTCGTAGTTGTGGCCCTCCCACGGCATGAACGCGACGAGCAGGTTCTTGCCGAGCGCCATCTCGCCGTCTTCGGTGGCGGGACCGTCGGCGAGGACCTGGCCCTCGATGACGTGGTCACCCTCCGCGACGACGACCTTCTGGTTGACCGAGGTGCCCTGGTTCGACCGGGAGAACTTGTGCAGGCGGTACGTGTTGTACGTGCCGTCGTCGTTGGCGACCGTGATGTAGTCGGCCGACAGCTCCTGGACGACACCGGCCTTCTCGGCCTTGAGGACGTCGCCGGCGTCGGTGGCACAGCGGTACTCCATGCCGGTGCCGACGAGCGGGGCCTCCGCCTTGATGAGCGGGACGGCCTGGCGCATCATGTTCGCGCCCATGAGGGCGCGGTTGGCGTCGTCGTGCTCGAGGAAGGGGATCATGGCGGTCGCGACCGACACCATCTGGCGCGGCGAGACGTCCATGTAGTCCACGTCCTCGGGGAGGACGTAGTCGACCTCGCCGCCACGCTTGCGGACGAGGACGCGGTTCTCGGTGAAGCGGAGCTCGTCGTCGAGCGCGGCGTTGGCCTGCGCGATGACGAACCGGTCCTCCTCGTCGGCGGTGACGTAGTCGACCTCGTCGGTGACCTGGCCGTCGACGACCTTGCGGTACGGCGTCTCGATGAAGCCGAACGCGTTGACGCGGCCGTACGAGGCGAGCGAACCGATCAGACCGATGTTCGGGCCTTCGGGGGTCTCGATCGGGCACATGCGTCCGTAGTGGGACGGGTGCACGTCTCGGACCTCGAAGCCGGCCCGCTCACGGGAGAGACCACCGGGGCCCAGCGCGGACAGACGACGCTTGTGCGTCAGACCCGAGAGCGGGTTGTTCTGGTCCATGAACTGGGACAGCTGGCTGGTGCCGAAGAACTCCTTGATGGAGGCGACGACCGGCCGGATGTTGATCAGGGTCTGCGGCGTGATCGCCTCGACGTCCTGGGTGGTCATCCGCTCGCGGACGACGCGCTCCATACGGGCCAGACCCGTGCGGACCTGGTTCTGGATGAGCTCGCCGACGTTGCGCAGACGACGGTTGCCGAAGTGGTCGATGTCGTCGGTCTCGACGACGATCGACGCGCCGCTGTCACCGACGGTCTCGGTCTCGCCGGCGTGCAGCTTCACCAGGTACTTGATCGTCGCGATGATGTCCTCGACGGTCAGGATCCCGGCGTCCAGCGGAGCGTCGGCGCCCAGCTTCTTGTTGACCTTGTAGCGGCCGACCTTGGCCAGGTCGTAGCGCTTCGGGTTGAAGTACAGGTTCTCCAGGAGGGTCTGCGCGGCCTCGCGGGTCGGCGGCTCGCCCGGACGGAGCTTGCGGTAGATGTCGAGCAGCGCGTCGTCCTGGCCCTGGGTGTGGTCCTTCTCCAGGGTGGCGCGCATGGACTCGTACTCGCCGAACTCCTGGAGGATCTGCTCGGTGGTCCAGCCGAGAGCCTTCAGGAGGACGGTGACGGACTGCTTGCGCTTGCGGTCGATGCGGACACCGACGAGGTCGCGCTTGTCGATCTCCATCTCCAGCCAGGCACCCCGGGACGGGATGATCTTGGCGGAGAAGATGTCCTTGTCGGACGTCTTGTCGATCGAGGAGTCGAAGTAGACGCCCGGCGAGCGGACGAGCTGCGACACGACGACACGCTCGGTGCCGTTGATGACGAAGGTGCCCTTGTTGGTCATGAGCGGGAAGTCGCCCATGAAGACCGTCTGGGACTTGATCTCGCCGGTCTCGTTGTTGGTGAACTCGGCGGTGACGAAGAGCGGGGCGCCGTACGTGAAGTCACGGTCCTTGCACTCGTCGATGGAGTTCTTCGGCGGCTCGAAGCGGTGGTCGCGGAAGGTCAGCGACATCGACCCGGAGAAGTCCTCGATCGGGGAGATCTCCTCGAAGATCTCCTCCAGACCGGACTTCGTGGGGACGTCCTGTCCCGACTCAAGGGCAGCCTCGACGCGAGCCTTCCAGGCGGCGTTCCCGAGCAGCCAGTCAAAGCTCTCGGTCTGCAGCGCGAGGAGGTTCGGAACCTCGAGGGGCTCCTTGATCTTTGCAAAGGAGATGCGCAGCGGGGCGGTGCTGGCGCCGTTGTTCATGTTGTTCGAGGCGTTGCGCGAGGCGGCCAAGAGGGGGTCCTTCCGAGGGCTCGGACTCACTACGCGCGTACCGGTCCCCAGCAACGCTTCACGGCAGACGTTTCCTGACGTGGCCGAAAGGCCAGGTCAGACGGGGTCGGTCCACGAAGCTGATGCGAAGGTATGCCCCTGGTGACGGGCAGGGGGCAGCTAACAGGCAGCGCAAAGGGTCAGTGTAGCCACTTGGCTCACTGATGTCCAGGGCGACCTTCTCGCGACCCTCGTTGCTCTCAACTCCGCGGTACTCGCGCCGTGTGGCGCACCTCGATACTGCCCGTTCGGTCGTCGATCCATGCCTCGGATACGGATCGTTGTGACGACGCGTCCTGAGAATTGCGCGCGGCGTGCCGTTCGTCAAGGCCCCCGCCCGTGAGCGGCGCACGGCGAAGATCACCATACTCCGCTTCCGGAGACCCGTACGACCCCCGCCACGCGGGTCCCGGGAACGCCGAAAGGCGACCACCCGTATGGATGATCGCCTTTCGGTGCCTCCGCGTTACACGGGGGCGGGAGTCAGCTTCAGCGACTCGAAACGGCCTTACTTGACCGTGACGGAGGCGCCGGCGGCCTTGAGGGACTCGGCAGCCTTCTCGGCGGCCTCCTTCGCGACCTTCTCGAGGACCGGCTTCGGGGTGCCGTCGACGAGGTCCTTGGCCTCCTTGAGGCCCAGGGAGGTGAGCTCGCGCACGACCTTGATGACCTGGATCTTCTTGTCGCCGGCACCCTCGAGGATGACGTCGAACTCGTCCTGCTCCTCGGCGGCGGCGGCGTCGCCACCACCCTGCGCCGGGCCGGCGGCAACGGCGACGGCCGCGGCGGCGGTGACGTCGAACTTCTCCTCGAAGGCCTTCACGAACTCGGAGAGCTCGATGAGGGTCATCTCCTCGAACTGGGCGAGGAGGTCGTCCTGAGAGAGCTTCGCCATGATGGGCGATCCTTCCACTAATTCGGCAGGTGCCGATGTGTCTATAGAGGCGGGCGTAACGGCCCGCTACGACCCGCGCACTAGGCGGCGCGGATCAATGCGCGAGCCGAATTACTCGGCACCGCCCTGCTCGGCCTGCTTGGCACGGAGCGCGTCCACGGTGCGGACGAGCTTCGACGGCAGAGCCTGGAAGAGCTGAGCAGCCTGAGACTGCTTGCCCTTGAAGGCGCCGGCCAGCTTGCTGAGCAGAACCTCGCGGGACTCGAGGTCCGCAAGCTTCTTGATGTCGTCGGCGGAGAGAGCCTTACCGTCAAGGACACCGGCCTTGATGATGAGGTTCGGGTTCTCCTTGGCGAAGTCACGCAGGGCCTTCGCCGACTCCACCGGGTCACCGGTGACGAAGGCGACCGCGGTCGGACCAGCGAAGTGCTCGTCCAGTGCGGTGATCCCGGCCTCGTTGGCCGCAATCTTGGTCAGCGTGTTCTTCACCACGGCGTACTGGGCGTTCTCACCGAGCGAGCGACGCAGCGTCTTGAGCTGCGCGACGGTGAGACCCCGGTACTCGGTCAGCACGGCGGCGTTGGAGCTCTGGAACGCGTCCTTGAGCTCGGCCACCGATGCAGCCTTGTTGGGCGTCGGCATAGTGCGTTCGCCTCCTTCCGGGTGATGAGGACCGCTCAGAAGGGGCTGAACAAACGAAAACGCCCCGGGCGCAGGCGCACGGGGCTCAGCTCGACCGGATGGAACATCCGGGAACTCTCCACAGTCACCTGCGCGGGTCGTCCGCAGTCAGCGGATCCTTCGGCCACCGCACCCGGTAGGGCACAGCAACGACCAGCGGTCTTTGGCTTCTGTGGAAGAGTACGGGACGTCGTGCGTCCGGGGCAAATCAGTCCTGAAGGGCCTCGGAGCCCTTGCCCTCGTCCAGGGCCTTGGAGGCGTCCTGGAGCATCTTGAAGAGGTCGACGGTCTGGTCGGCCGGCGGGGCCTGGACGGCGGCCTTGGTGCCGTAGTCGCTGTAGTCGGCGCGCATCTGCATGGAGCCCTTGCCCATCTTCATGGCGACGTCCATGCGGGCCGGGTAGCCGTCCTTGTTGACCCAGACCTCGGTGTCGTACCCCGTCATGCCGAGCTGCTTCACCGTCTCGGTGAACTTCTCGCGCTCCTCCTTGGAGAGGAGCTCCGCGGACCCGCCGGCCTTCATCATCTGCTCGACGGTGAGCGTGCCCTTGTAGTGCTCGGTGTCCATGCCGTTGACCTTCTCGGAACCGACGTGCTTGAGGTCCGGGGAGTCCAGCAGGAGGGCGAGCTGCTGGGCGGGGTCCTGGTTCATCTGGTCCAGGCCGCCGGTCATCTGCTTCTGGAGGGCCTTGTCGCCGGAGGCGTCGGCCGCGGCCTTCAGGTCCAGCTTCATCCAGCGCTTGCCGTCCATCTGGGCGGCCTGCTTCTCGCCCATGTCCATGTACATGGCGTCATCGACCATGACCATGCGGATTTCCTCGGGCGCTTCCGGGTCCCCGGCGCTCAGCATCGAGCCCTTGACGGTCATGTCCATCACCGCCGGGTCCCAGCCCATGGACCCCGTCATGTCGGCAGTGCCGGACTCGGGGCCCATGCCCTCCATCTTCATGGTCATCTTGACCTTGGCGGACTTGGCCGCCGACGTCTTCTCGTACGCCGCCTTGATGAACTGCGAGGCGTTGGTCGGGTCGCCCGCCTTCGCGCCGGTCTTGGCGCCGTCGTTGCAGCCCGCGAGGCCCGTCACGAGGCCCGCGGCGACGAGCGCGACGCCCGCGCGCTTCCAGGTCGTCTTGCGCATAGGTGTTCCCCCACCTTTGATCTTCGTCTTTGCGTTCTCTTGAACCGTAACGCACGTGTCCGACAGTCAAGACGCAATAAAAGCCGCCCCCCGTTCCTCCGGCGAGGGAGGAACGGGGGGCGGCTTTCAGGACTGACTGCTACTGAACCGGAAGGGCTCAGACCGCGGCCGGGTCCTCCTCGACGAGGAGGTTGCGGGTGCGGTTGCCGTCGACCGGGATGCCGGGGCCCATCGTGGTGCTGATGGCGGCCTTCTTGATGTAGCGGCCCTTGGCGGCGGACGGCTTCAGACGGAGGATCTCCTCCAGGGCCGCGCCGTAGTTCTCCACCAGCTGCGTGTCGTCGAAGGACGTCTTGCCGATGATGAAGTGCAGGTTCGAGTGCTTGTCGACGCGGAACTCGATCTTGCCGCCCTTGATCTCGTTGACCGCCTTGGCGACGTCGGGCGTCACGGTGCCGGTCTTCGGGTTGGGCATGAGACCACGCGGACCGAGCACGCGGCCGAGGCGGCCGACCTTGCCCATGAGGTCCGGGGTGGCGACCACGGCGTCGAACTCGTTCAGGCGCTGGCCCTTGGCGATCTCGTCGATCAGCTCGTCGGAGCCGACGATGTCGGCGCCCGCGGCGACCGCGGCCTCGGCACGCTCACCGGTCGCGAAGACCAGGACCCGGGCGGTCTTGCCGGTGCCGTGCGGGAGGTTCACGGTGCCACGGACCATCTGGTCGGCCTTGCGCGGGTCGACACCCAGGCGGAAGGCGACCTCGACGGTGCCGTCGAACTTCGTGGTGGAGGTCTCCTTGGCGAGACGGACGGCCTCGAGGGGAGCGTAGAGCTTCTCCCGGTCGATCTTGGCGTCCGCAGCGCGGAGGGACTTGCTGCGCTTCACTTCTGCTCCTGTGGTGTTTCAGGTGTGGAGTCGTGGTGCGGACCAAGCGCTGGCCCTACCACTGAGGTCACGAGGGGGGTGATCAGCCCTCGACCGTGATGCCCATGGAACGGGCGGTGCCGGCGATGATCTTCGACGCGGCGTCCAGGTCGTTCGCGTTGAGGTCGGGCATCTTGCTGGTGGCGATCTCGCGGACCTGCGCCTCGGTGATCTTGGCGACCTTGGTCTTGTGCGGCTCGCCAGAGCCCTTCTCCACGCCCGCGGCCTTGAGGATCATCTTGGCGGCCGGCGGGGTCTTGGTGATGAAGGTGAAGGAACGGTCCTCGTAGACCGTGATCTCCACCGGGATCACCCAGCCACGCTGCGACTCGGTCGCGGCGTTGTAGGCCTTGCAGAACTCCATGATGTTGACGCCGTGCTGGCCGAGCGCGGGGCCGACCGGCGGGGCCGGGTTGGCCGCACCGGCGTTGATCTGGAGCTTGATAAGCCCCGTGACCTTCTTCTTCTTGGGAGGCATTGCTCTCTCCGGGTCCTAGTGAGAGTTTTTCAGCCGATCCATCCGGTCATCCGGATGGAGGCATACCGCACAACGATAACGGGTATGGCTGCGCGTCCAAAAACCGAGCAGGTCAGAGGGGCTGTAGCAGCCCCTCTGACCTGTTCGGAAACCTGTGTCGTCAGTTCTTCTGGATCTGGTCGAAGCTGAGCTCGACCGGGGTCTCGCGACCGAAGATCTCGACGAGGCCCTTGACCTTCTTCGAGTCCGGGTTGATCTCGTTGATCGTCGCCTGGAGCGTGGCGAAGGGGCCGTCGGTGACGGTGACCGAGTCGCCGACCTCGAAGTCCAGGACCTGGACCTCCAGCTTGCGGGCCGGAGCCGGCTTGCCCTCGGCCTCGGCGGCCTCGCGGGCGGCCTTCTCCTCGGCCTCCGGGGCGAGCATCTTGACGATCTCGTCCAGGGTCAGCGGGTACGGGTCGTAGGCGTTGCCCACGAAGCCGGTGACGCCGGGGGTGTTGCGGACGACGCCCCAGGACTCGTTCGTCAGGTCCATGCGGACGAGGACGTAGCCGGGGAGCTTGTTCTGCTTGACGTTCTTCCGCTCGCCGCCCTTGATCTGGACGATCTCTTCCTCGGGCACCTCGGCCTGGTAGATGAAGTCCTCGACGTTGAGCGAGACGGCGCGCTGCTCCAGGTTGGCCTTCACGCGCTTCTCGTAGCCCGCGTAGGTGTGGATGACGTACCACTCGCCGGGCAGGGTGCGCAGCTCCTCGCGGAGCGCGGCGACCGGGTCGACGGGGGCGGCCGGCTCGGCCTCCTCCTCGGTCTCCTCGATCTCGGCCTCGGCCTCGGCGACGTCGTCACCGGCCTCGTCGGCCTCTTCGGTCTCCTCGACCTCGTCGGCGAGCTCGGACTCGGCGTCGTCGGCGGCGGCGACCTCGTCGTCGGCGGCCTCGTCGTCGTCGGCGTCGTCGTCCTCGACGGCGGAGTCCTCGGCGGCCTCTTCCGCCGCGGCGTCCGCAGCCTGGTCCTCGTCCTCGTCGGCGGCCTCGATGATGTCCAGCTCGTCCTCGACGGACTCGGACTCGAAGGCGTCGTTCAGGTTCGCGTCAGACACGGTGGCTGCTTCTTCCTGCGATACAGATGGGGTGGAACAAAAAGTCAGCCGAAGACGTACTTGACTGCTTCCTGGAAGCCAAAGTCAATCACGGTGACCAGGCCGATCATGACGACCACGAAGATGATCACGACAGTGGTGTACGACGACAGCTGACTGCGTGTCGGCCAGACGACCTTGCGGAGCTCCGCGACGATCTGGCGGTAGAAAACGGCGAGACGGCCCAGGGGGCCCTTCTTCCCGCGCTTGCCGCCCTTGCGGCCCTTCTTCGCGGAAGCATCCTCGGCATCAGGCATGTCGATGGAGCCAACGGCGTCCGTCACGATCTCTCACCTGATTCCGGGTCGGCCGTGCCGCGCCCGGGTGGAGCCGCACGGCGGTGCAATGAAGTACGTACATGCGCACAACACCTGGCGGTGTGTGTAGCAGGGCCGGAGGGACTTGAACCCCCAACCGCCGGTTTTGGAGACCGGTGCTCTACCAATTGAGCTACGACCCTTTGTGGCGTCCCCCAACCTACCCCATGCGTGACGGGTTCGGTGCGGGCCAACGAGGAGTGAGTGTACGTGACCTTGGGGCCCCGCGTCGAACAGGAACCGCGCCGACCTGGCCTCGGGGCCCTTCGCGACCGGTATCGACCGCTCCTGTCCGCTCCCTGAAACCTGTGTGCCGGGCCGGGAAACGGTCTGGGACGATGGCCGTATGAGCGCTGCTACCCCTCCCACCGAGCGTCGGGTCTCCGCCCGGATCGGTGCGATCTCCGAGTCCGCCACCCTCGCCGTCGACGCCAAGGCCAAGGCTCTCAAGGCCGCCGGGCGCCCGGTGATCGGTTTCGGCGCCGGTGAGCCGGACTTCCCGACCCCCGACTACATCGTCGACGCGGCCGTCGACGCCTGCAGGAACCCGAAGTACCACCGCTACACGCCGGCCGGCGGTCTGCCCGAGCTGAAGGCCGCGATCGCCGCCAAGACGCTCCGCGACTCCGGCTACGAGGTCGACGCCTCCCAGGTCCTGGTGACCAACGGCGGCAAGCAGGCGATCTACGAGGCGTTCGCCGCGATCCTCGACCCGGGCGACGAGGTCATCGTCCCGGCCCCGTACTGGACCACGTACCCCGAGTCGATCCGCCTCGCCGGCGGTGTCCCGGTGGAGGTCGTGGCCGACGAGACGACCGGCTACCGCGTCTCGGTGGAGCAGCTGGAGGCGGCCCGTACGGAGCGGACCAAGGTCGTCCTCTTCGTCTCCCCGTCGAACCCGACCGGCGCGGTCTACAGCGAGGCCGACGCCGAGGCGATCGGCCGCTGGGCCGTCGAGCACGGCCTGTGGGTCCTCACCGACGAGATCTACGAGCACCTGGTCTACGGCGACGCGAAGTTCACCTCGCTGCCGGCGATCGTGCCCGAGCTGCGCGACAAGTGCATCGTGGTCAACGGCGTCGCCAAGACGTACGCGATGACCGGCTGGCGCGTCGGGTGGATCATCGGCCCGAAGGACGTCGTGAAGGCGGCGACGAACCTCCAGTCGCACGCCACCTCCAACGTCTCCAACGTGGCCCAGATCGCCGCGCTGGCCGCCGTCTCCGGGAGCCTGGACGCGGTCGCCGAGATGCGCACCGCCTTCGACCGGCGCCGCCAGACGATCGTGCGGATGCTGAACGAGATCGACGGCGTCTTCTGCCCGACGCCGGAGGGCGCGTTCTACGTGTACCCGTCGGTGAAGGAGCTGATCGGCAAGGAGATCCGCGGCAAGCGTCCGCAGAGCTCCGTCGAGCTGGCCGCGCTGATCCTGGACGAGGCCGAGGTCGCGGTCGTCCCCGGCGAGGCGTTCGGCACCCCCGGCTACCTGCGCCTGTCGTACGCGCTCGGTGACGAGGACCTGGTGGAGGGCGTCTCCCGGATCCAGAAGCTGCTGGCCGAGGCCCGCGACTGATCGCACGTACGGAGACGGGCCCCGGTTCCGCTGGAACCGGGGCCCGTTTCTGCGTTCGGGCGCGGTACCGATCGGGGAATGGCCGTGCATACCGCCGTTCGGGTAAGGCAGGATCGGGCAATGGAGCACCCCCGCGATCTCACCCTGCTGCCCAAGGCCCATCTGCACCTGCACTTCACCGGTTCGATGCGGCCCACCACCCTCATCGAGCTGGCCGACAAGTACGGCGTGCACCTCCCCGAGGCGCTGAGCAGCGGCAATCCCCCGCGCCTGCGGGCCACGGACGAGCGCGGCTGGTTCCGCTTCCAGCGCCTGTACGACATCGCCCGCTCCTGCCTGCGCTCCCCCGAGGACATCCAGCGGCTGGTGCGGGAGGCGGCGCAGGAGGACGTGCGGGACGGTTCGGGGTGGCTGGAGATCCAGGTGGACCCGACCTCGTACGCGCCGCATCTGGGCGGGCTGATCCCGGCGCTGGAGATCATCCTGGACGCGGTGGACGCGGCCGCCCGGGAGACCGGGCTCGGGATGCGGGTGCTCGTGGCCGCGAACCGGATGAAGCACCCGCTGGAGGCCCGCACCCTGGCCCGGCTGGCGGTGCGGTACGCGGACCGGGGCGTCGTCGGCTTCGGGCTCTCCAACGACGAGCGCCGGGGCATGGCCCGCGACTTCGACCGGGCCTTCGCGATCGCCCGCGAGGGCGGCCTCCTCGCGGCCCCGC
Source organism: Streptomyces sp. NPDC085460 (assembly GCF_044541975.1). Lineage (NCBI taxonomy): Bacteria > Bacillati > Actinomycetota > Actinomycetes > Kitasatosporales > Streptomycetaceae > Streptomyces > Streptomyces sp. NPDC085460. The sequence goes on along the minus strand of NZ_JBITTO010000002.1, from coordinate 224,938 downwards.
ACGGCGGGGAGCTGACCGGCCCCTCCTCCGTACGGGACTGCCTGGACGACCTGCGGGCGGCCCGCGTCGGGCACGGCGTGCGGGCGGCGGAGGACGAGCGGCTGCTGCGGAAGCTCGCGGAGCGGGGCGTGACCTGCGAGGTGTGCCCGGCGTCGAACGTGGCGCTCGGGGTGTACGAGAAGCACGAGGACGTGCCGCTGCGGACCCTCTTCGAGGCGGGCGTGCCGATGGCGCTGGGCGCGGACGACCCGCTCCTCTTCGGCTCCCGGCTGGCGGCGCAGTACGAGATCGCCCGCCGCCACCACGGGTTCACGGACGAGGAGCTGGCGGAGCTGGCCCGCCAGTCGATCCGCGGTTCGGCGGCCCCGGAGGACGTACGGGAGAAGCTGCTGTCCGGGGTCGACGACTGGCTGGCCGCGTACTGACGGCCGGCCGGGGCCTCAGAGGCTGACGCCGACCGTCACGGGCTCGTTGACGAGGGTGACGCCGAAGGCGTCGCGGACGCCGGCGACGACCTCGCGGGCGAGGGCGAGCAGGTCCTCGGTGGTGGCCTCGCCGCGGTTGGTGAGGGCGAGGGTGTGCTTGGTGGAGATGCGGGCGGGCCCGGAGCCGTACCCCTTGGTGAAGCCGGCCTTGTCGATGAGCCAGGCGGCGGAGGTCTTGGTGTGGCCGTCGCCCGCCGGGTAGGCGGGCGGAGTGACCTCGGGGCCGAGGCGGTCGGCGACGCGGGTGAGGAAGGCCGCGTACTGCGTGGCCGTGAGGATCGGGTTGGTGAAGAAGGAGCCGGCGGACCAGGTGTCGTGGTCCTCGGGGTCGAGGACCATGCCCTTGCCGGCGCGGAGCCCCAGCACGGTCTCGCGGACGTGGGCGAGCGGGACCCGGTCGCCGGCCGCGACACCGAGGGCGCGGGCGGTCTCCGGGTACGCGATCGGCGCGGAGAGCCCGCCGGCGTCCTCCAGGTCGAAGCGGACGCGCAGCACGACGTACCGGTCGGGCCGGTCCTTGAAGAGGCTGTGCCGGTACGAGAAGGCGCACTCGGCGTTGGTGAGGGTGACGGTCTCCTCGGCCCGGCGGTCGTACGCGACGACCTCGGTGAGGGTGGCGGAGACGTCCTGGCCGTAGGCGCCGACGTTCTGGATCGGGGTGGCGCCGGCGGAGCCGGGGATGCCGGCCAGGCACTCGATCCCGGCGAGTCCGGCCTCGACGGTCCGGGCGACGGCGTCGGTCCAGACCTCGCCCGCGGCGAGTTCGAGGCGGGTCCCGTCGAGGGTGAAGCCCTCGGTGGCGATGTGCAGGGCGGTGCCTTCGAAGCCCTTGTCCCCGATGACCAGGTTGGAGCCGCCGCCGATGATCAGCAGCGGGGTCCCGGACGCGTCGGCCTCGCGGACCGCGGCGATCACCTCGTCGTCGGTGGTGGCCGTGACGAGGCGGGCGGCGGGGCCGCCGAGCCGGAAGGTGGTCAGGGGGGCGAGGGGGGCGTCCTTGAGCTGCTGCACGGGCTCAAGGGTACTTACCTCATGGGGTAAGTACCCTTCGCGCGACCGCTCAGGCGAGGCGGACCACGGCCCGGCTCATGCCGAGGACCTTCTGGCCCGCGCTGGTGGCCGTGAGGTCGACCCGGACGAGGTGGTCGTCCAGCTTGGCGCCGACCTTCGCGGTGACCTCGATCACGGCGCCGACGCCGTCGTTCGGGACGACGACCGGCTTGGTGAAGCGGACGCCGTACTCGACGACGGCGGCGGGGTCGCCGGCCCAGTCGGTGACGACGCGGATCGCCTCGGCCATGGTGAACATGCCGTGGGCGATGACGTCCGGGAGGCCGACCTCGACCGCGAACTTCTCGTTCCAGTGGATCGGGTTGAAGTCCCCGGAGGCGCCGGCGTACTGCACGAGGGTGGCGCGGGTCACGGGGAAGGTCTGCGCGGGCAGCTCGGTGCCGGTCTCGACCTCGGCGTAGGCGATCTTCGCGGTCATGGTCATGCCTCCTCGGGGGCGCGGGAGACGAGCTTGGTCCAGGCGGTGACGACGTGCTCGCCGGTGTCGTCGTGGACCTCGCCGCGGATGTCGAGGATGTCGTTGCCGGCCAGCGACTTGATCGCCTCGATGGTGGAGGTGACCGAGAGGCGGTCGCCGGCGCGGACGGGCCGGGTGTAGGCGAACTTCTGGTCGCCGTGGACGACGCGGCTGTAGTCGAGGCCGAGCTGCGGGTCCTCGATCACCTGCCCGGCGGCCTTGAAGGTGATGGCGAACACGAAGGTCGGCGGGGCGATCACATCGGGGTGGCCGAGTTCCTTCGCCGCCTCGGTGTCGGTGTAGGCGGGATTCGCGTCACCGATCGCCTCGGCGAATTCGCGGATCTTCTCGCGGCCGACCTCGTAGGGCGCGGTGGGCGGATAGGTCCGGCCCACGAAGGACTGGTCGAGCGCCATGGCCTCGATACCTCCTGCTGAATCTGATGCGTGAAACGCCACGAGGCCGCCCCCTGGTGGGGGCGGCCTCGTGGACGAGCCTGATTAGCGCGTCTCGCGGTGCGCGGTGTGCGAGTTGCAGCGGGGGCAGTGCTTCTTCATCTCAAGACGGTCCGGGTTGTTACGCCGGTTCTTCTTGGTGATGTAGTTCCGCTCCTTGCACTCCACGCAGGCCAGCGTGATCTTCGGGCGGACGTCGGTGGCAGCCACGTGAGTGCTCCTTGACGGACGGATAGACGGATGAACGCATAGAAGAGTAGCCGATCGCAGGACCGACCCCACAATCGGCTACTATCTGTAGCGGTGACCGGACTTGAACCGGTGACACAGCGATTATGAGCCGCTTGCTCTACCGACTGAGCTACACCGCTTTGATGTCGGTAGCCCCGCCCGAAGGCGGGATTCCCTACACCAGAGCCCCAATACGGAATCGAACCGTAGACCTTCTCCTTACCATGGAGACGCTCTACCGACTGAGCTATTGGGGCGAGCGAGGAAGACATTACACGGTCCGCGGCCCATCACCCAAATCCGTTTGTCCCCGGCCCCCGGCCGGGCGCCCGGCCCGCCCCGTACGCCACTCGTGGACTCATCGGTACGACTATTGCGCTCCTCCTCGAAGGTCCGGCCGACCGCCCCTAGGCTCTGCCCCACGCTGCGTGATCTCGATCTTGGTGACTGGTGAGGAGCCCGATGTCGGCCGACAGCAAGCAGCCCCGTCAGCCTTCCGACGACGGGGGCGGCGCGGCCACCGAGGACGCGAACTCGCTCCTGCTGTCGAACGCGCGGCTGACCGACGGGCGGACCGTGGACGTGCGCCTCGTGCGGGGCCGGATCGAGGCCGTCGGCACCGCCGGGAGCCTGAGCACGCTGGGCGCCCGGGTGGACCTGGCCGGCCACCTCCTGCTTCCGGCCCCCGCCGAGCCGCACGCCCACGCCGACACCGCGCTCTCCGCCGACACCCCCGGACCGGTCTCGTACGCCCCCGAGGAGGTGCAGCGGCGGGCCACCGAGGCGGCGCTGCTCCAGCTCGGGCACGGGGCGACCGCGCTGCGGGCCCATGTGCGGATCGGGGACGTGCACGCGCTCGGCCCGCTGGAGGCGGTCCTCCAGGCCCGGCGCTCGCTGCGCGGCCTGGCGGACCTGACGGCCGTGGCGGTGCCCCGGCTGCTGACCGGGGCGGCGGGCGCGGACGGCCTGGCGATGCTGCGGGACGCGGTGAAGATGGGCGCCGGGGTGGTGGGCGGCTGCCCGGACCTGGACCCGGACCCGGCGGGGTACGTGGAGGCGGTCCTGGAGGTCGCGGCCGAGCACGGGGTGCCGGTGGACCTGCACACGGACGGGGACGACCCGGCACGGCTCGCGCGGTTCGCCGCGATGGCGGGCGGGCTACGGCCGGGGGTGGCGATCGGTCCGGGCGCGGGGCTCGCGCGGCTGCCGGAGGACGTGGCGGGCCGAACGGCGGACCGGCTGGCGGCGGCGGGCGTGACGGTGGTCTGCCTGCCGCAGGGCGGCTGCGCGGGGACCGAGTGGCGGGGTACGGCCCCGGTGCGGCTGCTGCGGTCGGCGGGGGTGCGGCTCGCGGCCGGCGGCGGCTCGCTGCGGGACACGGCGAACCCGGTGGGACGCGGGGACCCGCTGGAGGCGGCCTTCCTGCTGGCCTCGCTGGAGGGGCTGTCGCCGGAGGAGGCGTACGGGGCGGTCAGCGCCGGGGCGCGGGAGGCGATGGGCCTGCCGGAGGTGCGGGTGGAGGCCGGCTTCCCGGCGGAGCTGGTGGCGGTGCGGGGCGAGCGGCTCGCGGGGGTGCTGTCGCTGGCGTACAGCCGGATCGTGGTGCACCGGGGGCGGGTGGTGGCGCGGACGAGCGCGGTGCGGGAGTACTGCGACTCGGCGGCGGCGCTGGACCTGCCGAGGCAGGCCGCCCGGCCGGATCCGGGAGGCCCGGCGGCCCGCTGAGCCGTACGGTCGGGGTATGCGCATCGTCATCGCTGGAGGACACGGTCGGATCGCCCTGCGCCTGGAGCGGCTGCTCTCGGCGGGCGGACACGAGGCGGTCGGGATCATCCGCCGCCCGGAGCAGGCGGAGGACCTGCGGACGGCGGGCGCCGAGCCCGTCGTGCTGGATCTGGAGTCGGCGTCCGTGGAGGAGGTCGCGGAGGTCCTGCGGGGCGCGGACGCGGCCGTCTTCGCGGCGGGCGCGGGCCCGGGCAGCGGGGCGGCCCGCAAGGAGACGGTGGACCGCGACGCGGCGGTCCTGTTCGCGGACGCGGCGGAGCGGGCGGGCGTACGGCGCTTCCTCGTGGTCTCGTCGATGGGCGCGGACGCGGCCCACGCGGGCGACGAGGTCTTCGACGCCTATCTGCGGGCCAAGGGCGCGGCGGACGACGCGGTCCGCTCCCGCGCGGGCCTGGAGTGGACGGTCCTGCGCCCCGGCATGCTGACCGACGACGCCGGCAAGGGCCTGGTCCGCCTGGAGGCCCGTACGGGCCGGGGCCCGATCCCCCGCGACGACGTGGCCGCGGTCCTCGCCGAACTCGTCGAGACCCCCGCCACGGCCGGCCTGACCCTGGAACTGGTCACGGGCCCGACCCCGGTGATGGTCGCGGTGAAGGACGTGGCCGGCAACTGACCACCCGCACCCCGGCCCCGGCCCCGGCCCCGGAAACGAGTGAAGGTCCCCGGTGAGAACACCGGGGACCTTCTTCACGTGGCGACGCCAGGATTCGAACCTGGGTAGGCTAAGCCGACGGATTTACAGACTTCCGGCTGCTGGGATGACAGACCTGCGCTGACCTCAGACTTCGCATCAATGAAGCTACTGGCGCCGGATGTTCGTCCGTGGGTCGTCCACTGACGACAGCGAACCAAGTAGTCAGAACCGTTGCGCCGTCGACAGGCGCCCGGCAGCTACACACGGCATCACGGCACCTACGCGTGCCGGAGCAGCAGTGTCAGGCCGGTCGCATCGACTGCGGAACCACGGCAGACCGAACACCTCGACCGCCCTGGTGCCCCGCCGCATCAGAAGGCCCGGTGACTTTCTCCATCAAAACCCGGAAATCTGAGGATTCTCGAGAGTACCCTACGGCTGGCCGGGCTCAGAGCTCGTACCTGTCGAGACGGAGGTAGGTCGTGCACAGTTTCGGTGCAAACAAAAAGGGATTCGCATCCCCATGGAGCTCCACCGTAATTCGAGCAGCAGATCAATTCACGTCTCAAATGACATCGATTGCCGAGATAAATCGGACCGTGATCCCCGGAATGGAATCAAGAGCCGCTTCGAGAACGGAGGCCGCCCTCGCGGGCCTAAAAGACAAACTCACACCTGATGAAATTAAAGAATTCAAGAAAGGCGCCGAGGGGTTCGCCGACGGCCTGGGATCTATTCTCGAGTCGATAGACACCGAAGGCAGCGAAGAACCATCTTTCAGTATCAAGCTCAAGGGTTCCGCCGGGCCCGCCTTCAGTCACCTACTGACCGAGCTCACAACTTCTGCACTGGCTGACCCCCATCATCAATTGCTCCGAAACTCTCTCCTCGTCTCGGCCGTATCGGCGTTCGAGATCCTGTTCGGCCGAATCGCACGATCCTTGCTGGAAGTAAACCACTCCGCTATCGCAGACTCTGAATATCGCTTCACCTTTCAAGAGTTGGCCGAATTCGACTCCATGCAGGATGCGCGCGACTCCTTGGTGGAGCGGCAGGTTAGCAAGCTCCTCTACAGCGGCGTGGAAGATTGGGACAAGTGGCTCCAGAAAGCAAGTGGTGGGGTCTCGATGAACAGCTTCCCGGTCGATTGGCCTTTCATTCGCGAGGCGTTCGCGCGAAGGAACCTGATCATCCACGCCGACGGGATAGCGAATCACATCTACCTAAGCATTCTGCGAAAGATCGATAACTCTAGGGACTGGGCCATCACACCAGGGGAGAGGCTATCCGTCGACAGTGAGTACCTCTCGAAAGTTCTAGACGAGATGCTGGCCCTTGGGCGCATCCTTTCTGTCGCGATCGGCATAAAGATCAAGAAGGACGAAGCGAGAGCATTTATCGGAACTCTGCGGCGTGATATTCAGCGCGGTCTGTACGGAGAGCATTGGGGAGCGGTAAAACCGCTCGCGGAGTACGGACTCAAGTGCAGACCGTCACGAAGTAGCGAAATCGAGTTCATGATTGCAAGTTGGGTGGCCCGGAGGGAGATCTACGGACCCGATTCAATCAAGGACGAGGTCGCCAAGTGGGATGTAAGCGGGCTCGCTGACGAATACTCGCATCAGAAGTACGTCCTACTTGGCGAGCTCGACAGAGCGAAAAAGGTCATGCGAAAGCTGATTTCCGAAGACACTCTCACGCTCTACGAAATCGGGACCGATCCACTCTACGCCCATATTCGAGGTGAATTTATCTCCAGTGCGATTTCCAGCAGGGCCGGCTCTGATACCCCCGACGAGCGGACGAAGGATGAGCCCGCTCCACCCCAGGCAGACGAGGAGGTGGCGGAACAGTGAGTCCGTTCGGCGCGTTCTCCACCTATCCTGATCAACACAAGGACGTTCAACCATTGCATCAACGAAGATCGTAGGAGAGGTCCTTTGCCTGATGTCAGTCCGCGCGGAACCTATCTGCTGATTGCTGAGGCACTGCGGAGGCAGATCAGGGAGGGGGAGGTTGTGAGCGGCGCGCTGCCATCAGAAGCCGCTCTCATGCGCCAGCACAGCGTCGCTCGAAACACCATCCGAAGGGCCCTTAAGGCGCTGGAAGCCGAGCGGCTGATCGTATCCGTGCCCGGTGCAGGATGGCGGGTAGCAAGCGAACCCGTAGCACCTCTGGTGCAGCGACTGACGGACATCCTCACGCAGGACTCGCTGAGCGTGGGCGATGGCTTTCCGTCAGAGTCGGAACTTTGCGCGCGTCTCGGCGTGTCACGTACGGCGGTACGAGCAGCCCTAGCGCAGATGGAAGGAGCGGGACTGTTGAACACCGTTCACGGCAAGGGCAGGACCGTGTGCGCCCTCCCACATGCTTCCGGGCAGCCGTAGCCTTGGCACCCATGGGGCTTACTGAGTGGGCGTACTCGCTCTCCGAATCGCTGCTGTCCGAGCCGTTGCCGCGCCGCTGGGCGCACTCCCTTGGGGTCGCCAATCGGGCTCAGTCCCTGAGTCCGATCCTTGGGAAGGACGCCGAGCTGCTAGAGGCAGCCGCCGTGCTGCACGACATCGGCTACTCCCCCACCATCGCCGCTACCGGCTTCCACCCCCTCGATGGGGCCCGGTTCCTCCGCGACCAGGAGGGTGCCGACGAGCGGGTTGTCCGGCTGGTGGCCTATCACTCCTGCGCGCTCCTGGAAGCCGAGGAGCGGGGACTCCGGCATGAGCTGGAGACGGAGTTCGAGCTGGAGCGGCCCGAGCTGGTGGACGCGCTCATCGTGTCTGACATGACGACGACGCCGACCGGCGAGCACACGACGCCGGCGGCCCGGCTCGCTGAGATCGTGCAACGGTACGGCCCGGACACAATCGTGGGCAGGTTCATTCAGCGGGCAGCGCCGGAGATCTACGCAGCTAACGAGCGCGTGGAGGGCCGCATGGCCGCCGCCACGGCCGACACTCAGCCGATGTAGGGCTCGCGCCGTGACTCGTCCAGGCCGTGCTGGATGCGCAGCCGCATGGACGGGTGGATTTCCAAGTCATCGAGGTCCGCTGGAGTCATCCAACGGACCTCTTTCGATTCGCTGCTCGTACGGAGAGAGCCGCCGACCGGCCTAGCCCGGAAGCAGATGGAGAACTGCTGGCGGACCTCACCGTCGTCGTACGCGAGGACGTGCTCAGGGTCGGTGTAGAGCCCGACAATGCCCTCGACCTCGACCACGATGCCGGTCTCCTCCTCGACCTCACGGACGGCGGTGTCGCCGATCCGCTCGCCGATGTCGTGGCCACCGCCCGGCAGCGCCCACAGGTCGTTGTCGGTCTTGTGGATGAGCAGGAGCCGCCCCTCGTCGTCGCGGACGACGACGGTCGTCGAAGGGACCACCGAGTTAGCTTTCGGGGCCTTCGGGTCGCGGAAGTAGTCGATCCGGGTCATGCGTCTGGACCTCCGAGGTCCGTCGGGGAGGAGATCGGTCGGGCGCTCTCCCAGACCCGTTCCACGCTCTCCGCGTAGGCGTCGAACAGCTCGCCGCCGGGGACGCGCTGGAGGTGCAGCACGGGGGCCATGTACGCGCCGACGCCGTACAGGTGCCCGTTGGCGAGCATCGCGTCGTCGGCCCGGTAGATGGAGTTGTAGAGCGTGGTCGAGTGGAGCCGGAACTCGACCCCGGGAAGCCCGAACAGCGGAGCGTAGTTGACCAGCGCGTTGCGAATCTTGCCGGCCATGGCGCCCCCGATTCCCTCGTCGGCCCCGCGTACAGCCACCGCGGCCGAGTCCGGGTCGCCGAGCATGAACCTGATCGGAAGGCCATCGGCGGACTTCTCCTTCACCACCTGGTGGAAGGCAGCGTCCTCGGTGAGCCAGAAGCCCGAGTAGACCAGGACGTCGAAGTGGCGCCGGGCGCCGGCGTAGAGCTGGGGCCAGAGTCGGTTCGGCACGACGGACCGGTGAGGGTAGAGCTGGACCAGCTCGGCGTTCCCCGCTTCTGTGACCTCGGCCGACGTTCGCTCCTCCGGCCACAGGTAGGACACCTCCCGCTGGAGGAGCGATGCCGTCGCGTACTTGAAGCGGCGGTAGGGCTGTCGCTTGGGGTCGTTGATCCAGCGCTCCACAGTCTTAGCCGACACCCCCAACCGCTCGGCCACCTCGTCCAAGGTCATGCCGCGCTCGATGATCGCGCCGCGTAAACGCTCATTGGCCATGCCGTGCACTCCCCCGGTGGGACGACTTGGGACGACTTCACCGTAGCCAAGACGTCCTGGAGCCGTACATGCGCGGAGTCCAACGTCTGCCCTGATCAAGCCAAGCTGGATTCATCGAGCGGGGCGGACTCGCATCCACCAAAGGGTCAAGGGACTTGACGGTGCGAATCCTTCTCCCCATGATGAGGAACAGGTAATACATGTACCTCAACGGGCTTGGGCTCGTCGAGGCGTGCTGCTCAAGCTCAGGGCGGGGACGCTGCAATCCCGCTAAAGGCCAGGTGGAACAGGGTTTCGGCCCGTACTGGCGAGGTGGCCCGGCGACCGCGAGCAACGGCCGGAGAGTGGGGACACGGTCCCCCTTGCAGTGCTTCACCCCTGTTGCCCGACGCCGAGGAGGTCCCGATGTTCCGACGAAGAACCCAGGCGCCGCCCCCGCTGGACCGGCGGTGCGGCCGCGCCCACCGCGTCACCTGAATCGCAGCCGAACCGCTGCGGCCGGTTGCCTCCTCCGCCCGTCCGGCCCCGTTCGCGGGGCGCCGTACGGGCGGGGTCGAGGGGAGCCGGATCACCCCCGAGCTTCAACGGCGAGAACCCCCGGTGCTCCAACACCGGGGGTTCGGTACGGGCCGTTTCCACCCCCTGCTGTGAAGGGAGCACGACCCATGAAGTCCATCATCACACTCCCCGCCACCTCCCAGGCGCTGGCGTTCGACGGTGAGCCGTCGGACGCGGAGCTGAACGCAATCGAGCGGGAGATGCCGCTGATCGTCGCGGAGGTCGACCTCCTCGACGTCGAGATCGCGCTCCTGGACCGGCCGGTGACGGAGCTGGACGCCCAGCGGCTGCGCCGCCGCCGGCGCCGGGTCCTGGCCGCCCGCCGGGACCTGACCAACCGCACCGCGGCCCAGTCGGGCGGTGCCGCGTGAACGCCCGCACGCTCACGGACATGGCCACGTCGCTGACCGCGCTGGTCGCGCTGGACGCGAAGTTCTCGCACCTGCCCGCACCGAACGTCGACCTCTCCCCGGTCTTCCCGGCACGGCTGTGCCTGTCGCTCCACGACGACCTCGGCGCGTTCGAGGCATGGCGCGAGGCCCTGAACATTGACCCGGCGACCGTCGTTCACCGCGTTCAGCGCGGCGGCGGGACGCGGGTCCTGAAGGTCCACGGACTCTTCGCCGGCGCCGACATCGAGCTGGTCGGCTTCGCCCCGGTCGTGGTGCCGGAGCCGGTCGTGAACGCGGGGGCGGTGTCGTGAACGGGCGTGTTCAGATCCGTTCAGCGGAACGCGCGCTGAGCGTGGGCACGTGGCTGATCGTGTGCGGCGCGATGCTGTACTCGATCCTCACCGTCACCCCCCTCATGCGCGCCCACACCCCCGACGGGTGGAAGTGGACAGCACCGATCCTCCCGCTCGTCGTGGACGCCGCCGTCGTCATCGTCGTCCGCCTCGACTCCGTCCTCGCCCGCCTCGGCGGACAGGGCGGCAGGTGGCCGGTGGTGCTGCGCTGGATGACCGGCCTGATGACCCTCGCCCTGAACACGGCCGACTCCGCCCTCAAGAAAGACCTGGTCGGCGTGGCCGTGCACGCGGTCGCACCCCTCCTCCTTATCGTCACGGCAGAGACCGGACTGGCCTACCGCCGCGCCATCACCGCCGCCGTTACGGCCCTGGAGGAGCGCGAGCAGGCCGAGCGTCGGCGCCGTGAACAGGAGGCGAGGCAGCGCGCTGAGGGGGCCGAGCAGGCCGCCCAGAAGCGAGCCGACGAGGACGAACGTCGGGAGCGCGAGCGCCGCGAGTTCGACGCCCGGATGGCCCGTGAACAGCGGGAGCACGAAGCGGCACTGGCCCGTGAACAGGCCGAGCGCGAGGAGCGCGCGCAGCAGGCGGAGCGGGACCGGGTCGCAGCCGCCGAGCGGGCGGAGCGGGAGGCCCGTGAACGCGATGAACACGAGCGTGAACAGCAGCGCCTGATCCGTGAACGCCGTGAACGCGAGGCCGCCGAGAAGGCCGCACTCGCCCGCCGCGAGGCCATGGAAAAGGCAGCGCGTGAACAGCGTGAGCGGGTGGAGCGGGCCGAGCGTGAACGCGCCGCGCTCCTCGCCGCCGGGCCCGTGAACGGCAAGCAGCCCGAGGAGCAGGCCCGCCAGACCGTGGCCGCGGCGTTCGCCGCCGGCGTGCCGGTGCGGCAGGCGGCAGAGCTGTGCGGCTGGTCCACCGGCTGGGTCGCCACCCGCTACCAGGAACTGCGCGAGACCGACCCCGGCTCCATCGCCGCCTGAACCGCACCTCACCGATCCCAAGGGAGTTTCCCGTGGTTCGTCGTTCGCGTCCTCGCACGGTGCAGGTGCCCCCGGGTGCCACCACCGTCCGCATCCCCACCCAGCGCGGCACCAAGGGTGCCCCGCCGGTGTTCGTCGTCGTCTCCGAGTCCCGCCCGTCGCTGTCGTCCCGGCTCGCCCGCGCGGCCGGCGGCTGGGCCTGGCGCCACCGCGCCTCCTGGGCCCCCACCGCCTACGCCGTCCTCGCCTACCTCCTCACCACCGTGATCCACCTGATCGCGCCGTGGGTGGTGTTCGTCCTCGCCCCCGCCGCACCGGTTCCGCTGCTGGCCCTGTGGTGGACCCGGGTGAAGCACCCGGAGCGGATCGGGGAGCGTCCCGGCCGCCTCCTGGCCGCCGCCGCCCTGGCCACGCTCGCCACCGCCTGGGCCGCCGCGACCGTCCACTACGGCCCGCTCACGGTCCCGCTCGCCTGGGCGTGGGCGGGGCTGACGGTGGCTGTGCAGGTGTTCTGGCTCGTCGTCCGCCGCTCGAAGTGACCTGAGGAGACCTTGTCATGGCTCAGATCCCCAACCCCAACGCGCGCCGCACCACCAACCGCACCAACGGCAACGGCGGTGGGGGCAACAAGTCCGACAAGTTCGCCCAGGCCGGGGCCGCGCTCGGAGGGTTCGTCGGCGCGATGGGCGGCAGCTTCGTCCCGCCGGTAAACGTCAACGTCAACCGCACCACCGTCAACGGCAGCAACCGCGGCGGGGGCGGGCGCCGGCCGCACCCCCAGGCCCTCATGCCGGAACCGGACTTCTCCTCGCCCGCCCAGGTCCGCGCCTACTGCAATCACCTTCGCGCCACCGCCGTCGCGCTGTCGATCGAGGTGGCGATGGGCGCGGAGATCCTGAAGAGCGTGCTGGCCGCCGTACCGGACCCGGAGGGCCGGATCGGCGGCTCCCGCGTCCGCGCCGCGAAGGTGGCCCGCAAGCTCCAGAAGTCGGCCGACGAGCTGCGCAACGCAGCCAAGCTCGCCGCCGCGACCTACGCGACGTTCCAGCAGGAGTACCAGGAAGAGATCAACCGGGTCCGCCACCACGCCCGGCCCCGCGCGCAGCAGCGCATGAACTGGGTCCAGCAGTAACCGGATTGAAGGGAGGTCCAGTCATGGCCGGACGCAAGCACACGACCATAGACGTACTCGACAGCCACGGCGCCGGCGGCTCCACCGGGGGCACGATCGCCGCCTACCTGCTCCACCGCGCCAAGCCCCACCTGCCGCCGTGGCTGGGCGTCGCCGGGACCGGCCTGGCCGGAGTCCTCGGCAACCTGCGCTGGGCCGACAGCGCAGCCGCCGGCGCCGGTCTCACCCTCGCGTCGGTCGCCCTCACGGGGGCGACGTGGTGGATCGGCCGCAACACCAGCCCCCAGCGGCGCTTGCACTCTGCGATCACAGTCGCGGCGGGATCGGCGTGGCTGACCGGCGCGTGCCTCGCCGGACCGACGACCGGGCCGCTGGACGACCTGTTCCTCATGGGCGGCCCGGTCATCGCCCTCTCCTGGAACGTGCGCATGGCCATGCGCCGCGGCGACGACAACCCGGCCGCGGCCGGTGGGGACAAGGGCCTGTTGGAGAAGGTCGGTCTGGCCCGCGCGGCGATCGGGGCAACGAAGGTGGAGCCGAATCGGGTCACCGCGCAGATCGCGCTGGAGCCGGGCGAGCAGACCACCGACGACGTCTCCAAGGTCCTGCCGCGGCTCGCCTCCGCGCTGGACCTGCCGACGACGGCGCTGCGGTTCATGCCCAACGCCGACTCCGCCCGCCGCGGCGAGCTCGTCATCGTGCCCGAGGACATGCTCGGTGAGGTCGTGGAGTACGACGGGCCGTCGCAGCTCGGCGGGTCGATCGCGGATCCGCTGGTCATCGGCCGGTACGACGACGGCTCGCCGCTCCTGCTCTGGCTCCCCGGCGACCCGGAGGCGGGCCGCAACGCCACCCACCTCCTCATCGCGGGCGGCACCGGCTCCGGCAAGGGCGACGGCGCGTTGAACGTCCTGACCGAGATCCTGTCCCGGACGGACGTGAACGTGTGGCTGTCCGACCCGAAGTCCTTCCAGGACTTCCGGCCCCTCCTGCCCGCGTTCGACTGGGCCGAGGAGGGCGGCGCCGGCACGGAAGCCATGGTGGAGGCGCTCCAGGCTGCCATCCCGGCCCGGACGCGCTGGCTGGGTGCCCACCGCTACCGGCAGTGGACCGTCCAGGCCGCCGGTAAGCAGACCGATCCGGCACACTCCTGCCGCGCCGACGGCAGCGTGTGCGGGTGTGAGGGCATGGCGTTCCTGGTCGCGTGGTTCGAGGAGGCCGCCAACACGCTGCGCGCGCTCGGGGACGACGCGTTCACCGGGATCGCACAGGAGGCCCGCGCCGCCGGCGTCTCCCTGGTCGTCTCGCTCCAGCGCCCCAGCTACGACCAGATGAGCACCAGCACCCGCGCCTCACTCCCCTCCGTTCTCGCCTTCGGCTGCGACCCGCGCGACGAGGGATTCGCCCTGCCGGAGTCGGTCCTCGACGCCGGCGCCCACCCCGGCGCTTGGGGGAACCGGCGCCCCGGGTACTGCTACCTCGTCTCCGCCGGCATCCCGGAGGACCGCTACCCCGCCCCCGGGCGGACCCGCCGGTTCACCACCCGGTCCATGGACGTCATGGAACAGCTCGCGGACTGGGCCGCCGCCCACGGCGCTCCGATGGACCCGGTCACGGTCCAGGCCGCCACGACGACCGTCGGCAACGCCTACACCCACCGCACCCACCACGACCCCGCCGCGGCGACCAGCACCGCGCGGCTTCAGGTGGTGGATGCCGAGGAGGACGAGGAGATGACCGACCCCGTGTTCTTCGACCCCGAGGACGACGGCATCGACCCCGACTTCGAGCTCCCCGACGACGAGCCCGGCGACGACGCCCCGCTCTTCGGGCAGGAGCAGGGCCGCAAGCCCTCCCCGGAGGAGGCGCGAATCCTGTTCGAGCAGGCGCTGGAGGAGTTCGAGATGGACGGCCGGATGATCGTCGGCCCGAAGGACTTCTCCGACTGGTGCGAGGCCAACGGCTACAGCCGCCCCTGGGTGTCCGCCCGCCTCAAGGACGCCGCCCTCGACGGCCGCCTGGAGCCCACCAACCAGACCGGCCGCTGGCGGATCGTCCCCGCCCTCGCCGCCGCCTGACACCCGCGTGACGCCCTGACACCGTCACGGGGCCGTGACACCCAAACCCCTAGGCGGGAACGGGTGTCACGCGCCCTGACACCCTCGCCTGACACCCCCTGACACCCACGCCTGACACCAGGCACCCGGGCCCGTGACACCCCGAGTCACGGGCCCCACCCACACCCCGAGAAGGGCCCCGCCATGCCCGACCACGCCCACGCCCCCACCCCTGTCATCCACCACCCCATCCCGCTCCACAGCCCCGCGCACGGCGCCGTCGTGCCCGCCCCGCCGGCCGCCCTCCCGGCAGTCACGTCCGTCCAGCTCCCCGACGGCCGGATCGTCACCGGCTACACCCTCACTCCCACCCCGCCCACCCCGACGCACTCCGTCGGGTCGGTTCCGGCGTGGGCCAAGACGACCGCGCTCCTCGCCCCGACCGTCGGCGGCGGGATCGCCGCCGCCGGCATCGGGCTCTCCTACGCAGCCCCGGGACTCATCGCCATGAGCCACGCCCTGTGGTCCGCCGCCGCCCTCCTCGTCGCCACCGTCATCGCCGTCCCCCTCGCGCTCCGCACCGCCCGCCGCGCCCTCACCGGCAACGGCGGCGGCCCGGGGTCTAGCCGGACGACGACCCACATCACGCAGAACATCACCGCGACCGGCCTGTTCGGCCGCGCCAACGGCACCATCAACCACCACTGAGGAGAGCCCGCGTGGCCAGCATCCTGATCAGCTCCTATGGCACGGGACACAACGACCCCCCGCCCGCCGCCGCCCCGGTCATGGTCGACACCACCACCCTGCACAACCCGCCCGACGACCCCGCCGTCCGCGCCACCCTCACGCAGCTCACCGGACTGCACCCCGATGTCGCCGCCTACGTCCTCGCCACCCCCGGCGCCCACGGCCTTCTCGACTCGGCGCTCGCCGACACCGAGCGCCGCGCCGAGCGGGGTGAGCAGCGCATCGAGGTACACGTCCACTGCTACGGCGGCCGGCACCGCTCCGTCGTCATCGCCGAGACGCTTGCCATCGCGCTGCACGCCCACGGCCACCACGTGGACGTCACCCACCGGCACATCGACCGGCGGATCCTCCCGTCCCAAAACCCCGCCTAGCTACGCCGAGGGCGGCCCCCATCTCGCCAAAGAACCGGGGCCGCCCTCGCCTTCCAGCACTTCTCACAGAACTGGAGACATCCAGCATGACGCATCTCTTCCCGATCCGGCGACGCGGCGACAGGCCGTGGCTGCTGGATCTGTTCTGCTGCGCCGGCGGCGCAAGCCGCGGCTACAACTGGGCCGGGTTCAAGGTGGTGGGCGTCGACATCGCCCCGCGCCCGAACTACCCCTTCACCTTCCACCAGGCCGACGCCCTCACCTTCCTCGCCGACCTGATCGCGTCGGGGGAGATCGGACGGTTCTCCTTCGTCCACTCCTCCCCGCCGTGCCAGGCCAAGTGCAACCTGTCCGTCGGCACCAACGCCTCCCGCGGCTGGGGAGGCGAGCACGTCGACCTGGTCGCCCCCACGCGGGAGCTGCTGGAGGCGTCCGGGCTGCCGTACGTCATCGAGCAGCCCAACGGGCGGGCGGACATCCGCCGGGACGTGTGGCTGTGCGGGGAGATGTTCTCGCTCGGTGTCCTGCGGCACCGCAACTTCGAACTCGGCGGCTGGAGCGCCCCGCAGCTCGAACACCCCAAGCACCTCGGTCGCGTGCGCGGCTGGCGCCACGGCGAGTACCACGACGGGCCGTACGTCGCCCCGTACGGCAACGGCGGCGGCAAACCGTCGATCCCCGAGTTGCAGAAGGCCATGAACATCACGTGGACCGACGTCCGCGAGGAACTGACCGAGGCCATCCCGCCCGCCTACTCCCGCTACCTCGGCGCCTGCTTCCTCAACCAGGCCCGCGCAAGGAGGGCCGCGTGAACAGCCTCGCCATCAACGCCATGGCCCTCGCCGACGGCCGACTCCCCGTCCTGCCCCTGGGCACCGACAAGCGCCCCCTCGGCAACTGCCCAGACTGCGCCGACCTCGCCTGCGGCGGCCGGCCGAACATGAAGACCCCCGGCCCGTGCCTCTGCCCCTGGCCCTGCCACGGCTGGGCCGCAGCCACCACCAACCCCAGCGTGCTCGCCTCCCGCCAGTGGGGCATGGCGTGGCGACGGGCACGGGCCATCGGCTACCACCCCGGCGGCGCCGGCGTCACCGTCGTCGACCTCGACAACCCGGACGCCGTCGCCTGGGCCCGCACCACGCTCCCGGCCACGACGACCGTGTCCACGACGCGCGGGGAGCACTGGATCTACTCCGGCACCGTCCGGTCCGTGAACAAGGTCCGCGAGGGCGTGGACATCAAGTCGCTCATGTCCTACGCCCGCTGGCTCGGCCCCGGCACCGGCACCATGGCCGACGTCCCCGCCGCCGTGCACGCCCTGGTCGAGGAGAGGCCCGCCGCCCGCCCGGCGACCCGTGCCGACACCGTGCCCGCTCCGGCCAGCAGCGGGCAGTGCCCGCACCGCTCGCCGGTCTACCTGGAGCGCGGGATCGCCATGGCCGAACAGCGGATCACCAGTGCTGAGAGCGGCGTCCACAACACGGTGTACCGGACGTTCCTGGCGGTGCTGTCCGCACACGGCCGGTGCGGCTGCCTCACCGAGACCCACATCGGCCGCCTGTTCGCCGCCGCCCAGGCCAAGGGCGAAACGGCCCGGCACTGCACCACCGCCTGGGTGAACGCCACCACGGCTCTGGGGATGTAGCGATGTCCGAGGACGAGAAGAACCCGGCCCGCGAGGTCATCAGCGACTACGCGCGGGCCAACTTCCGCTACTTCCGCACGGTCGACGGCACCGTCTACGCCCAGCGCAACGGCCACCCCGTCGCCCGCCCCATCCGCTCCCAGGGAACGACCGGGAGCCACCGGCAGGAACTCATGGTCGGCCTGTTCCGCGACGGGCACGGCGTCTTCAACGGAACCGCCTTGAAGGAGGCACTCGACTTGATCGAAGCACTCGCGCTCACCGAGGACGTCCAGCCCGTCCACATCCGCGTCGCCCCCGGATTCGACGGCGCCACCTGGCTCGACCTCGGCCGCGACGACGGCCAGTCCGTCCGCATCCACCCCGCCGGCTGGGACATCCTCACCCCCGACCCGCGCGAGGTCTGCTGGCGCCGCACCCAGCTCACCGGCGAACTCCCCCTCCCGGTCAAGGACACGAACGGCAAGGGCGTCGACCTGCTGATGCGGCTGTGCAACTTCTCCGACGCCCGCGCGGAGTCCCTGGCCCTCGGGTGGCTGGTGGGCTGCCTGGGCCCCGATGTCCCCGTCCCGGCCCCGTTCCTCACCGGCCCCCAGGGGGCGGGGAAGTCGACGGCCGGGAAGATGCTGGTGCGGATCATTGAGGGCATGAGCGGCGACCTCCGGCG
Organism: Streptomyces sp. NPDC085460; assembly: GCF_044541975.1. Classification (NCBI taxonomy): domain Bacteria; kingdom Bacillati; phylum Actinomycetota; class Actinomycetes; order Kitasatosporales; family Streptomycetaceae; genus Streptomyces; species Streptomyces sp. NPDC085460. The sequence goes on along the minus strand of NZ_JBITTO010000002.1, from coordinate 206,713 downwards.
GGCGCCGAAGGACGAGGAGAACCTGATCACCGCCGTTGCCGCCGGATGGATCACTGGCCTCGACAACCTCTCCCACCTCGGCCCGGACCTGTCGGACCTGATGTGCTGCATCGTCACCGGAGCGGAGAACATCAAGCGGGCCCTGTTCACCGACGGCGACGTGGTGCGCTCGCGGTACCGCCGGCCGATGCTGCTGACCGGGATCGACGTCGGCGTCATCCGTCCCGACCTCGCCGAACGCCTCCTCCCCCTTCGTCTGGAGCGGCCCCGGGTGCGGCGGACGGAGGCGGAGCTGTGGGCGGAGTTCGCGCAGTCCCTGCCCGTGATCCTCGGGTCCGTCCTCGACCTCGCCGTCGAGGTCCGCGCCGCGCAGGCCGACATCCCGACCGACCTGCGCATGGCCGACTTCGCCCACCTGTGCGCGCAGCTCGACACCGCCCGCAACTTCGGCGCCCTGGACGCCTACCGGGCCAGTCTGGATGACCTCAACGACGACGTCATCGAGGGCGACCTCCTCGCCCAGACCGTCCTCAAGCACGCCGCCGGCATCGAACCCGGCACCGACGTCCGCATGACCTCCGCCGAGTGGCTGCACGGCCTGACCCAGCTCTACATCGGCGAGGGGGAGTTCCGTCCCCTGCCCAAGGGCTGGCCCACCACCGGCAAAGTCCTCTCCGACCGCCTCAAGCGCCTCCAGCCCGTCCTCGCCGCCCGCGGCGTGCTCATCGACTGGGGCCGCACCAAGACGGCCCGCTACATCGAGATGACCCGCCCCAAGCCCCCGGCCGACGAACAGCAGCCGGCGTTCTAGACCCGTCCCGACGCGGGCCCGCCCGCACAGGCAAGAGGAGCACCCCCGGCCCAGCGCGGGCGGGTGCTCCTCTTGCTCTTCGGCGGCTTGCCGCCGCCCAAGGGGCGTGCCGCTTCGCGGCTCCCCATTCACGCCTGAAGGCGCGCACAACCACAGAACACAGGCCCCACTTTTCCTAAGTAGGAAGACCCTGCGTCACCTGCGTCACCACGCCCCCGAAAACCGGGCCTGACCTGCGCCAATAGGGGTGACGCAGAGCCTCAATCTCTGCGTCACCGTTCGTCACCTGCGTCACCCCGTGACGGACGGCTCCGTCACCGATGACGCAGCCCGTCACCCCCTGCGTCACCGAACACCGCAGGTCAACGCCCCGAATGACGCTGATGACGCGATGACGCAGAAATCCCCACCTCGGACACATGCACCCGCGTGACTCGGAAGAGGAGACCTCATGGCCCGCACTGTCCGCCGCCGTCAGCCCGCCGACGAGTGGCTTCCCCTGACCGACGTCCTCGCCGAGATCGGCATCACCCGAGCCACCTACTACCGCTGGCGCAACCGCGGCTACGGCCCCGAGGTGAAGCGCCTGCCCAACGGGCACCTGCGGGTCCGCCGCAGCGTGCTCGACGCCTTCCTGAACGAACTGGAGACCGCGTGACCGAGTGGAGCTACACCGTACGAATCTGGAGCATCAGGAAGCGGCCGTACCGCAAGCCGTACCAGCTCCGGTGGCAGGTCGGTACGCGGCCGCACTCCGAGTCCTTCCTGACGCTCGGGCTCGCGGAGAGCCGGCGAGCGCAGTTCATCACCGCGACCCGCGAGGGCGAGCCCTGGGACGTCGACAGCGGGCTGCCGAAGTCGATGGTGCAGAAGGCGAAGGACATCTCCTGGTACGAGCACGCCAAGAACTACGTGGAGATGAAGTGGGACCACTCCCCCGCCTCCACCCGCCGGAACCTCGCCGAGGCCATGGCCACCGTGACGCTCGCCCTGGTGAAGGACACCAAGGGCATGGGCGACCAGAAGGCCGTTCGCCGCGCGCTCTACACCTGGGGCTTCAACGTGAACCGGTGGAAGGAGGAGACGCCGGCGGACGTCGCCGCGCTCCTCGCGTGGGTCGAGCGGAAGTCCGTCCCCACCTCCCAGCTCTCCGACCGGATGCTCGTCCGCCGGGCGCTGGACGCCTGTGCCCGGCGGCTGGACGGGAAGACGTCATCCGGATCGGTCATCGCGCGGAAGCGGGCCATCTTCCACCAGGCGCTCGGCATCGCCGTGGACGCCGAGCTGCTGGGCGAGAACCCCATGGCCGCGCTGAAGTGGAAGGCGCCGGAGCGGGTCGAGGAAGAGGTCGACCCCGAGGCCGTCCCGGATCCGGCGCAGGCCGCCGCGCTCCTCGCCGCCGTCGGCCGGCAGGGGGACCGGGGGCGGCACCTGGAGGCGTTCTTCGGGTGCCTGTACTACGCCGGCGCCCGGCCCGGAGAGCTGGTCGGCATCCGGCTCCAGGACTTCGATCTGCCCCGGCGGGGATGGGGGCTCGTCCGGCTCCGGGAGAGCCGGGCACGGTCCGGGAGCTCCTGGACGGACAGCGGCGAGGCCCACGACCGGCGCGGCCTGAAGCACCGAACCCGGAAGGCCGTCCGGCACGTTCCGATCCCGCCCGAGCTGGTGGCGAAGCTCCGGTGGCACGTCACCCTGTACGGCGCCCACGAGGACGGGCGGATCTTCCGGACCGCCCGCGGCGGGATGGTCCAGGAGAGCGGGTACGGCGAGGTCTGGGCGAACGCGCGGCAGGAAGCGCTCAGCCCGTCCGAACAGGAATCGAAGCTCGCCAAGCGGCCGTATGACCTTCGTCACGCAGCCGTCTCGACGTGGCTCAGCTCGGGCGTGGAGCCCCAGCTCGTCGCCCAGCGGGCCGGCCACTCGGTGGCTGTCCTGTTCCGGGTCTACGCGAAGTTCCTGAAGGGCGGCGACGAGGCCGCGAACGCCAAGATCTCCGCCCGGCTGAACCAGCACCACGCCGGCGCTCCCGCCAGGGTCTGATCGGCCCGGACGGCCGTCCACGCGCCGTCCACACAGGCTGGTAGAGGGCGGTATCGAGCGGTACTGAGTGAGACAGTCGCGCCCTGGTCACACCTTTACACGCAAACGGCCCCTGATCGCGTTTCCGCAGATCAGGGGCCGTTCATTAAGCGTGGCGACGCCAGGATTCGAACCTGGGTAGGCTAAGCCGACGGATTTACAGTCCGCTCCCATTGGCCGCTCGGGCACATCGCCATGGGTTCGCTGCCTTGGATCCCCGCTGTTCTGCGGTGTTCCCCGGCAACGACGTAAACAATACCTGATCCCCGGGGGTGGTTCGCCACCGGATTGATCGGCGGGTGATCAGAGGTTCGGGCCGTTGCTCACCCCCTAGGCTTTGGGGGTACCCCACAGCATCCGAGCAAGGAGCCACGAGTCATGGCCGACTCCAGTTTCGACATCGTCTCCAAGGTCGAGCGGCAGGAGGTCGACAACGCCCTCAACCAGGCCGTGAAGGAGATCTCGCAGCGCTACGACTTCAAGGGAACCAACGCCTCGATCTCCTGGTCGGGCGAGAAGATCCTGATGCAGGCGAACGGCGAGGAGCGCGTCATGGCGATCCTCGACATCTTCCAGTCCAAGCTGATCAAGCGCGGGATCTCGCTGAAGTCGCTGGACGTCGAGGGTGAGCCGCAGCTGTCCGGCAAGGAGTACAAGCTCTTCGCGTCGGTCACCGAGGGCATCTCGCAGGAGAACGCCAAGAAGGTCGCGAAGACCATCCGGGACGAGGGCCCGAAGGGCGTCAAGGCGCAGGTGCAGGGCGACGAGCTGCGGGTCAGCTCGAAGAGCCGGGACGACCTGCAGGCCGTGCAGGCGCTGCTCAAGGGCAAGGACTTCGACTTCGCGATCCAGTTCGTGAACTACCGCTGACACGAACGTCTGACCTGCGCTAACTCGTAGCTGACTGGGCGACAGGGCACAACGCGGGCACATCGCCGAGGACGGCCTCAACGGCGGCCCGCGTCGTGTCCTCGTCGTCCGGCCACAGGTGCGTGTACGTGTCGAGCGTGATCGAGGGCTTGGAGTGCCCGAGCCGACGCTGAACCGTCTTCACGCTCTCGCGGTGCTTGATGAGCGCCGAGGCGTAGAAGTGCCGCAGGTCGTGCATGCTCGCGCCGTCCGGCACGCGCACGGGCGCCGGCTCCTGACCCTCGGGCCGGCCGCGCTGCACCCACGCCGCGTACGCCTTGGCGTGCGCCAGCGCCAGGGCCTCGTTCGCCTTCGTCTCCATCCGGCCCCAGACGTGAGCCCAGCTCGCACGCTTGACGACGTCGCCTCGGCCGCTGGTGAACAGGAGCTGCGCTTTCCGGCGCCGCGGCTTGCGCGGGTCGGTCCGGTCCTCGATGTCGACCGGCACCGCCGGGAACCGCTGGAGGTGCGCGGCGAGCGCGTCCACGGCGGAGCCGACGAGCGGGACCGTGCGGTAGCTCTCGTGCGTCTTGGGCTCGCCGAGGTAGGACTCGGGCATCTCCTCCGGGTCGGCCTCCACGTCCTTGTCCGGCGTGACGAGCTGCTGCCGGACCACGACCTCACGTCGGAGGAAGTCGACGCAGTCCACCTCCAGGCCGAACACCTCGCCTTGACGGAGCCCGGACGCCGCGGCCAGCAGGACCATGGCACGGTACCGATCCGGGGCTGCCTCGATGAGCGCGCGGACAGCCGCGGGGTGGAGGGGCACGATCTCGACCCGCCGCACCTCGGGGGCCTTGATGCCGGCGCACGGATTGATGGCGATGATCCGGTCGCGCACGGCGGTGTGCATGATCGTGACGAGGTAGGCGTACGTCGTGCGGAGCGTCGAGGGGGCGACCACCTTCGACCGCTCCTTGAGCCACGCCTGCACCTCGGAGGGCCGGATGCTCACGATGGGCCGGTCCCCGAACGTCGGATAGACGTGCAGCCGTAGGGCTCGCTCGACACGCGAGGCGGTGCCGTCGCGATGCACGGCCGAGGTGCGCCACCTCTCGCCGACGGCCCGGAAGCTCTCCTTGCCAGCGGACGGGTCGACGTAGAGACCGCGGGCGAGGTCGGCCTCGATGGTCGAGCGGCGGGTATCGGCCTGGCCGCGCTTGGTGAAGTTCTCCTTGCACTGCTTGCCGCTCGCGTCCCGCCAACGCACCTGCCAGCGCTTGCCCTTGCCGTGGCCGGCGCTCGGGACGAGGGCCTGAGTCTTGGTGCTGTGCTGCGCGCACGGCTCGGCGGTGGCGCGCGGGAGCGAGAGGTGCCAGCGGTCGTAGACCTCAGCCATCCTCGCCACCCGACCGCGCCCTCAGTTCTTCCTTGAGCTGCCGCTCACGCTCTTCCAGCTGGGCACGGTTGTACTGCACAGCGCGCAGGCGCTCCTCCAGCTCCTCGGAGGGCCGCGGGCGGATCCACCCCCACTCCTCTCGCGGCGTCTCGCGGTTGAACTGAACGAGATTGTCGCTCTTGATCGGGTAGTAGCCCCGGACCCATGCACGCACGTCCTCGACGCTGGCGCTCAGGTTGGGGGTCACCTCGTAGGCGCCGTCATTTGGGGCATCCGGGGGAACCAGCAGGTGCACCGGAGCAACGTTCAGAACCTGCGCCAGCGCCAGCCACTCGACTACGGAGACGTTGGGCCGGCGTCCCGCCTCGAAGTTGGCCACGATCGACCGGTTCCAAGGGACACCCAACTCAACCAGTCGGTCTGCGAGTTCGGCGGCTTTCAGGCCGCTGCGCCCGCGCAGTTCTCTGACTCGGCCACGGATCGCCGCGGCCACATTCAACTGCTCCTGCGTGTGCTCCATGAGCACATGAAAGCATCCCTTGACACAGACGGCAAGTGTCGGCAACTATCGAGTCAAGCACAGACAGTGCTCCTGAAGCACAGGGAGTGTTCATGTCTCGCACGTCCGCTCATCGCAACCCGCCTGCGCAGTCGCGCCGTCCGCTCGCCAAGCCCAACGAGATCGCCGACTTCTGCGGTGTCCCGGTCGCCACCGTCTACCAGTGGTCCAGCCGGGGCGGCGGCCCGAAGTTCATCAAGGTCGGTCGGCACCTGCGCGCCCGCTGGGACGACATCGAGCAGTGGCTCGACTCCCAGACCATCGCCGCATGAAACGGCCCCCAGCAGGCGCGCCAACGCCTGTAACCGGGGGCCTGAAGCACCACCTGTTCCAGAACAGCCGAACGGCGGCGCGGGTCTGATCCACCCGTTGCGCCGCCGTTGAAAGGAGCTTCAATGTCGAAGCGTAAGGCCACCACCGACCCGACCGCCAGCCTCACCGCCCCGGCGGCGGCCGAGCAGATCGCCGCCAACGTCCTGGCGAACGTCCCCGGGCTCGCCGCCCGCATAGACGCCGACACCCTCGCCGACCTCCTGGTGCCGGTGCTGCGCCAGCACGTCGACAAGTTCAAGCCCACCGCCGCCGAACGCGGCGCCGCGTGGATGGCCCGCTACGGCTGCCCCACCTGGTGCATCAGCAACCACGACGGCGTCGACAGCGGCGACGGCTGGCACCAGGGCCCGACCATCGCGGCCGACGTGCTGCCGGGCGAGCCCATCCAGGAACCGAAGATCCCGCTCGCTGCGCGGATCATCCACCACAACGACGAGCCCGACACCTGGGGCATCAAGACCCAGGTGTGGCTCGACCTCGGCGACGACACCCACGAGCTCGACCTCGCCGAGACCGATCGGTTCATCGCCCGCATGAACGCGTTCCTGCCCCGGCTGACGACGATGCGCGACCAGCTCGCCGACCTCAGCCGCGACGACCGGCCGGCCGACCCCGAGCGGGTCGCCGCCTGGCACAAGGACATGGACGCCCGCATCGCCCGCGTCCACGTCGAGGCGGGCGAGTGACCATCCGCCCGCAGGATCGCCTCCGCCTGGTCGACACCGGGCGGGGGCGCCCCCTGCGAGCCGTACCCGAGGGCATCACCCCCGGCGACATCACCGCACTCCGCGCGGAGACGCAGGTGGCCGCCCTCGGCGTCGACACGTGGCCGGCCTACGGCAGCGCCGAATGGCTGCAGCTCAACCCCAAGGACCCGCGCTGCTACGCCGCGACCCTGGAGGCGGCCGAGCTGCACCGCCGGGCCGAGGCCGAACGGCAGCGTCTCGACTTCCTCATGGACAACGACCCCGAGGCGTGGTGGCGCGAGATCACCGCCGACGCCAACGCGCACGCCGCCACCCTCGGCCGCTCCCTCGCCGCCCGGCAGACCGCCGACGAGCGGCGGGCCGCAGCCGACCGGGCCAGCAACCGCACCCCGCACCAGCTCCGCGCAACCCGGGGATGGCCCCCCATCCGCATCCCCGGCCAGCCCGGCCGCTACCTCGTCTTCGGCCAGGAGGCCACCGCGTGACCACCTCGTACAACCCCGAGACCCTGCCGCCCGCCAGTATCCTGGCGGCGGGGCTCTCGGGCCTCCCCGACTCAGGCGCTGACGGCGTCGACTGGGGCGACCTCGACACCCCGGCGGCGCCCCGGCGCACGCTCCGCCTCACCCGCGCATCGGACATCGAGCCCGAGCCGGTCGTGTGGGCGTGGCTCGACGACGGCGAGGGCCGCGTACCCGCCGGCGCTCTGTCCGTCGCCGCCGGCCGCGAGGGCACCGGCAAGTCGTCGTTCGGCATGTGGATGGCCGCACACGTCACCCGCGGCACCCTGCCCGGCAACTTCCAGGGCAAGCCCCGGGCCGTCTTCTACGTGGCCGTCGAGGACTCGTGGAAGCAGACCATCGTCCCCCGCCTCATCGGCGCCGGCGCCGACCTCGATCTCGTCTACCGGGTCGAGGCCGTCGAAGCCGAGTACGGCGAGACCACCCTCAGCCTCCCCCAGGACAACTCCCTCATGGAGGCCGCCATCAAGGAACACGGCGTGGCGCTGGTCGTCCTCGACCCGCTCATGTCGTGCATCGGCAAGGGCATCGACACCCACCGCGAACGCGACGTGCGGACCGCCCTCGACCCGCTCGCCCGCATGGCCGACCGCACCGGCGCCGTCCTCCTCGGCATCGCCCACTTCGGCAAGGGCGCGGGCACCGACCCCGCCTCACTCATCACCGGATCCGGCGCGTTCAAGAACGTGCCCCGAGCGGTGTTCGGATTCGCCCGCGACGACGACAACGAATGCCGCGTGATGACTCAGGCGAAGAACAGCCTGGGCCGCTCCGACCTCCCGTCGCTCGCCTACAACATCGAGTCCGCCGAGGTCCCCACGAAGAAGGGCCCGGCGTACGTCGGCCGGTTCGTGTTCCTCGGCCAGTCCACCCGCAGCGTGCAGGACATTCTCGCGCAGGGCAGCGACCCCGACCGCGGCGAGCGCGACGAGGCCGTCGCTTGGCTCGTCGACTACATGCGGGACAACGGCGGCGAGGCGTCCGCAGGGGACGTCATCAAGGCCGCCGAGAAGGACGGCTTCGCCAAGCACACCATCCAGCGGGCCCGCTCAAAGGCCGGCGTCACGTCCCAGAAGTCCGGCTTCGGCAAGGGCTGGGTCTGGGCACTCAGCGTTACCGACGACACCGAAGACGACCCGAAGATGACGAAGATGACGGCCCAACCAAGCTCGGTTTCTTCGTCTCCTTCGTCATCTTCGCCGTCACCTTCCCCCGCACAGTCACCCACCGTGACACCTGAACCGGTCGTGTGCACGGTCTGCCGGACCCCCCTCGACCCCGTGCACGCCACTACCGGCGAGACCACGCACCCCAGTTGCTGACACCGATCGAGGCGACCGCATGACACACGAAGACCTCTTCCACGGCGGCATCCCCGGCCTCGGCATGGGCGCCCCGCTGCTCCCCCCGAGCCAGTCGCAGACCACCGCCACCACACAGCGGTACGCACTGCCTACCTCCGCGGCGCGGCACGCCGGCTGGGTGTACCTCACCCCCGACCCCGAGATCGCCGCCGCGTACGCCGCCATGTACCCCGACGGCGCCCTCTACATCGCCGAACCCCTCGGGCCCCTGGAACCCGACCCCATGTCGCCCTCCCCGGGCGTCATGTGGCGCTGCCGTGCGGCACGCGTCCTCGCCCCTGTCATCGAGTGCGTGACCCTCGAAAGCCAGCCCCACCTCATCGAGATGGCCCTCGAAGCGTTCAGGACCGGCGACGTGTCCGACACCGACCGGAAGATCGCCGCCATCCTCACCGAGCGCCCCTGGATGCAGCCGCCCGGCTGGGACGCCGCCCTGTGCACCCCTCACGTCTGACCCCGGGAGCCCCTGTGACCGACACGTCCAACGCCACGTTCGCCGCGGCCTGCGCGCTGGTCCGCGCCGGCGCCGCCCAGGACGAGGAAGCCCTCCGCGCGCTCCTCGACACCCGCGACCGCGACGAACTCGTCCAGCTCACCCTCGCCACCGGCGCCCTCGCCCAGCTCCTCGGACTCGTCGCCCACCACGGCGACCCCGCCGCCCTCGACACACACCTGACCCAGATCCTCCGCAACCAGCACCACTAGCCGCTACGATCAAGGCAGAGCAGGGGGCAGGCCCCGCCCGCCCCCGCTCACCGACCAGGGCCCCGCCCCGGTGAGCTGCCTTGATGACGCGCCCCTCCGGCCCGCGCGAGTGCCCCGCACCGCGAGCCGTCGACGAACCGGCGCGCACTCACACCTCACTGACACACGGAGTCCCCTCATGTCTCGTACCACCCTGCCCACCGCTGCCAGCCTCACCGAGCGACAGGCGGGCCAGACGCTCGCGCAGCACTACGAGGCCGTCAGGCAGGCGCAGACCGACCGGCTCGCCGCCATGCAGGCCCTCACCGACAACGCCAGCCTTGAGGGTCGTAGCCTCCTCGCCTCCGAGCAGCGCGAGTTCGACGCGCACGACGACGAGATCCGCCGCCTCGGCATCATCCAGCGGCGCCTCGACAGCTCCCCCGAGTACAACCGCGTCGACCGCTCCGAGGTCGTCATCGCCGACGGCCCCGTCCGCCGCACCGACACCCCCGACGTGCCGATGCTCACGCGAAGCGACTCGTTCGCCCAGTGGGTCGACCGGCACCAGAACGTGCGCGAGGACGAGCGTGACGTCCGCCTCGGCGCCCTGCTGCGCACGTGGGTCACCGGCCGCCGCGACGGCCTCAACGACGCCGAGCTGCGCGCCATGAGCGAGGGCACCGCCACCGCCGGCGGCCACCTCGTCCCCACCCCCACCGCCGCCCAGCTCATCGACCGCGCCCGCAACACCGCCCGCGTCATGCAGGCCGGCGCCACGGTCGTCCCCATGACCGCGCAGACCCTCAAGGTCCCCCGCCTCACCGGCAGCTCCGCGCCCGCCTGGCGCAACGAGAACGCCGCCGTCGCCGAGGGCGACCTCACCCTCGACTCCGTCACCCTCACGGCCCGCTCCATGGCCTTCCTGGTCAAGATGAGCCGCGAGCTCATCGAGGACTCCGACCCCAACATCGTCGGCGTCGTCGAGCGCGACCTCGCCGCCCAGGTCGCCCTCGAATTCGACCGCGTCGCCCTCCGCGGCACCGGCACCGCCCCCGAGCCCCGCGGCGTCCGCAACCAGACCGGCGTCACCATCACCACCCACGGCGCCAACGGCGACACCATCGCCAACCTCAAGTACGACATGCTCATCGACGCCCAGGCCACCGCCCGGTCCCTCAACTTCGAGCCCACCGCCGTCATCGACGCCCCGCGCACCGAGCAGGGACTGGCCAAGCTCAAGGACACCACCGGCCAGTACATCCAGCCGCCCGCCGGCATGCTGCCCCGCTACGCCACCAACCAGATCCCCATCAACCTCACCGTCGGCACCTCCACCGACTGCAGCGAGGTGTACACCGGCCAGTGGGACCAGCTGTACTTCGGCATGCGGACCGGCCCCATGTTCATCCAGCTCGTCGAGCGGTACGCCGACGTGGGCCAGGTCGCCCTCATGGTCTGGATGCGAGGCGACATCGCCCTCGCTCACGGCGAGGCGTTCGTCGTTGACACCGGGGTGCGTGCCTGATGACCACGGACCCCTTCGCCGGCACCGAGCAGCCCATCGCGGAGGAAGACCTCCTCATCCCGCGCCCCGACCTCGGGCCCGGCTGCCACACCCTGGTCCCCCGGGGGGAGCCCATCCCCCCGCACCTCTCGGTACTGCGAACCGCAGCGGAGAACAGCAACGAGAACAAGCGCAGCAAGCGCAGCTGAACCAGTGACAGGACGTGAAACCCAGCTCTGAGCAGGGAGCAGGGCAAGGTGGCTAGGTAGTGTCCGCCCGCGACCCACCTGCGTCCTTCACTCCACTTAGTGCCCGACCCCCATCCGAGGGTCGGGCACTAAGCGTTTCCAGGGCACGCAGGACACGCACAAGCTCCAACCGGAAGGGAAGCGACGCGGCGCCAGCGCCAGCCGCTCTGAGCCCCACTTGTAGCCCAGCGACAGACAGTCATCAGCCAGCCTCACGACCCGTAACAGGCCGCGGCCGGCTCGCTCACAGCCACCAGTTCAACCGCGCACTGGGGGAGGCGGGTCGAATCTTCAGAACCCGACCGGGCGACCCAAAAGCTCTCGTCGCCCGCTTTTTTGCACGGAGCCCAGAAGGCTAATCCCCCGAACACCACAGACCGGGTAAATAGCGACTCTCTGTGACATAACGGACTGTGACGACCGGGCTAGTCGTTGGGGTCGGACACGAACGAGCCCATGCCCGGGGTGGTCGTGATCAGCCCCTCCTCGCGGAGTGCCGCTGTCGCCTTCCGGACGGTCGTCCGTGCCACTCTGAACTCCGCTTCGAGCTGCACCTCGGACACCAGGGCCCGGGGCGGCAGCTCGCCGGTCGCGATCCTCTGGCGGATCGCGTCGGCGATCTGCTGCCACTTGGGGCGGGTCGGGTCGAAGTCCATCATGCGGGTGACGGTAGGTATCGCCGCAGATGCGGGCATAGATGCCCCTACCCATAGCTAGGGGTGTACAGGTACCTACAGGTCTGGCTACGGTGAGCGAACAAGACAGACCCCCGCGACCGTGCGACCGGTCCGGGGGTGCGGACGACACCCGAGGAGGTCTCGTCATGGCTCACGCTACCCCGCCCCCACCTGCCCGTACAGGCGGCCGCATCTCCGGCGTATGCACCCTGCCGTACGGGCACGTGCACTGCTCGCCCGGCCCCGTCTTCGTCGACGGCGTCGAGGTGCTGCCCCGCTCCTGCTACTGCCCCTGCCACGGCAAGCCGAAGGGAGTGCGGCGGTGAAGACCTGCCAGCGCTGCGGCTACACCATCACCAGCGGGGCCGTGGAGATCGAGGCGTTCTCGTCGAGCGGCGCCAAGCCGCAGATGTGGCGCCACGCCGCCGACGCGGACTGCAACGAGGCCACACGCACGATCGGCCCGAACGCCACGTACACGTCCCGCCTCAGCCGCCACCTCGGCGCCTAGGACTCCTGCCCGCTGGTGCACACGCCGGCCACCAGCGGGCAGCGAGAAGCCCCCGGGAGCGTTCATGCGTCCGCTCTCGGGGGCTTTCCTTGTCCGACGTCAGTCAGTGCGTGTCGGACGGCTGTCGTACGGCGGCGAGGTGAGCCGCATCCGGGAGGGGGTGACCCCCTCGGGGTAGACGCCCTGGGTCCACAGGTCGCGGTAACCGTGGGCGAGGAACCCGACCGCGAGTCGGACGGCGTCGGACGCCGTCATACCGGTCCGCATCAGGGCGGCGAGGTCGTCGGACAGGGCGGTGTCGACACGGACGCTCATGCGCTTGCCGGGCTTCGGCGGGGTGCTCACCGGCCGGCCTCCTCGTCGCCGAGGCGGGCGAGCCGGTCGGCGAGCTGCCGCAGGTGCATGGCGTGCACGGTGAGCGTGGCCGCCAGGCGGCGGACGCCGTCCGGATCGAGGGTCGCGGCCCATCCGGTCTGCTCGACGTACAGGCCCGTGCGGCGCCGCTCGGGGTCCTTGGCGTACGGGTCCTGGGTGAGCATGGCGATGAGGAGGTCGTCGCTTCCGTACGCGAGCCGGCGCTCGGCCCCGGTGTGGGCGAGGTCAACGCGGTGACACGGGGTGTGGTCGGCGTGTCCGGTGCACCACTCCGGCTCAACGAGACGAACCGTCTCGTGGTCGATGGTGGTGAGGTCGACGTGGCGAGTCACAGGGTCACCCCCTGCGCGGCGAGGCGGAGCTGTACGGCGTACTCGCCGCGGGTCTGGCCGGTGACGGCCGGCAGCAGGGGGAGGATGGCGCGCTCGGCGGTCTCGGCGGTCTCGGTCGGGCCGTGGACCTCCTCGGCGGCGACGAGGGCCTGCGCCAGGACGAGGGCCTGCGTGACGGGCTTGGTGGGGTGCTTGGCGTCGAGCTTGTCGGCGATGCCGAGCAACAGCTCGGACGCGCGCAGGACGGTACCGTTCTGCATGGGTCTGGACTCCTTGATCAGGAAGGGTTCGGATCAAGGCCCCGGCCGGTGTTGCGATCACCGTTTCGGGGCCGCCTTACGTCCACAGGGTGTGGACGACCCGCCCGGCGGAGAGCGGGCAAGCGAGGGCACTTCGAGGGCACATGACCACGCATAACGCTGAGAAACGATGGCAAGTACTGTCGGTAGTTTCTGCACGTCAGACCCCCTTTCCGGGTTCCGGTGCAGGTCAGGCGTCCACTCGGGCGGTACGTGAACTACCGGTAGGTCGGTGTCCGAAAGCCGCCGGTCCACGGGCCGGCGGGGCTCGCACACTGGAGTCATGGACGACATCACCGTGTACGCGTACGCCGACGGCCCCCTGGGCGAGATGCTGCTGACCGGGCAGGTCTCGGCGGGGGGCCGCGCCGTGCTGCGGTCGCTCTCGCTGCCCGGGCAGAAGGGGGCGGTGGCGGTCGGGGACGGCTGGGTGCGGGACCAGGGGGCCTTCGCCGAGGTCGTGGCGCAGCTGGAGGAGTACTTCGGCGGGCGGCGGGAGCGGTTCGACGTGCCGCTCGCCCCGGACGCCGGGACGGAGTTCCAGCGGCGGGTCTGGGCGGCCCTGGAGGAGATCCCGTACGGGACGACCGTCAGCTACGCGGAGATCGGGCGGCGGGTCGGGGCCGGCGGGGCCGGGGTGCGGGCGGTGGGGACGGCGATCGGACGGAATCCGCTGCTCGTGGTGCGGCCCTGCCACCGGGTGATCGGCGCGGACGGGAGTCTGCGCGGGTACGCGGCGGGGCTGGACCGGAAGCGGTCGCTGCTGGACCTGGAGGGAGCCCTCGCGTGACCGAGGGGCTCTTCCCGCGCGAGCGGACCGAGGTCGCGCCCGGGGCGGTGCACGTGCCGGGGTGGCTGCCGCTCGCGCGGCAGCGGGAACTGGTCGCGGCCTGCCGGGAGTTCGGGCGGGGGCCGCTGGCGTACCGGCGGACGGTGCTGCCCGGCGGGGGCGTGATGTCGGTGCGGTCGCTCTGTCTGGGCCGGCAGTGGGTCCCGTACCGGTATCTCGACTCCGTCGCCGTCGAGCTGCCCGGCTGGCTGGTCGCGCTGGGGCGGGCGGCGGTGGCCGAGGCGTACGGGGAGGACGGCGGTTTCGCCCCCGACACCGCGCTGGTGAACTTCTACGGGGACGGCGCCCGGATGGGCATGCACCAGGACAAGGAGGAGCGGTCCGGGGCGCCGGTGGTGTCGCTGAGCCTCGGCGACCGGTGCGTCTTCCGGCTGGGCAACGCCGAGGGGCGGGGGCGGCCCTGGAGCGACGTGGAGCTGGCCTCCGGGGACCTGTTCGTCTTCGGCGGGGAGTCGCGGTGGGTGTACCACGGCGTGCCGAGGGTGTTCCCGGGGACGGCCGATCCGGCGCTCGGGCTGTCCGGGCGGCTCAACATCACGCTGCGGGAGACCGGGCGTCCGTGAGCCCGCACCGGCGGTCATGTGTGCGATCGCGAACGTGTGCGGTCAGGCGAGGACGACCCTGACGCCGGCCGCTTCGAGGCCGTCGACCCACTCCTGGAAGGTGGGCGGGCGGGGCTCGGCGAGGAGCGGGGTCACGCCGAGGCAGGCGCGGGCGGTGTCGGCGTGGTGCCAGACGAGGACGCGGCCGGAGAGTTCCTCGCCGAGGGCGCGGGGGTCGCTGAAGGGGTAGGCCAGGCCGGGGCCGTGGACGGCTTCGGTGACGGCGCAGATCAGGGCGTCCGCGTCGGTGATCCCCCGGCCGTCGATCGTGTAGGTGGCGCCGGGGGCGGGTTCGGGCAGGTCGTACGAGCGGAGGGTCGCCTCGTGCCGCCAGACGGCGCGGGCGGCCCCGGTGAAGCGGCGCCAGGTGCCGGGCTCGGCGGGCGGCCGGTGGTCGTGGAACAGGTCCCACACCTCGCGGGTCTGCCGGGGGATCAGGCCGCTGAGGGGGAAGGCCACGGTGAGGTCCACCAGTCCGTTGGGGCCGGGGGCGCTGTCCCAGCCGGTCACGGGGCCCGCCTCGCCCTCGTGCCGGAGGTTCCCTCCGGCGCGGAGGACCTGGTAGCGGACGTCCTCGAAGGATCCGGCGCCGGCGGCGAGGGCGTCGCGGAGGGCGCCGCGCGGGGAGCAGCCGAGGAAGGTGACCTCGCCGGCGGGCGGCGGGGTGCCGGGGAGCGGGATGAGGTGGGCGCAGGGGACGGGGTCGGTGGCGCCGTGGGAGCGGCGCGGCGGCCCGGCCGCCTCGATGGTGACGACGTCGCCTCGGGCGCCGAGGACGCGGACGGCGTCGAAGCGCCAGACGCCGTCGGGGGTCTCGGCGTCGAGGGTGCCGAGGGGTGCCGATCCCTCGACGATCGCCTGGGTGACGGCTCGGGCGAGCGGGCCGCGCGGTTCGCAGCCGCGTAGTTCGTGGCGGAGGCGCGGGTGGGGGGCGGGGTCGCCGTAGAGGCCGTCGACGTCGTGGCAGAGGGCCAGGACGCGACGGCCGGAGAGCAGGGCGTAGCGCGGTTGGTGCACGGGTCAGAAGCCGGGGTGGCGGTACTGCTGCTGCGCCTGGCCGCCGTATCCGTATGCCTGGTCGGTGGGGACGATGTCCTTGCCGAGCGGCAGCAGGGAGACGGGGATGAGCTTGAAGTTCGCGATGCCGAGCGGGATGCCGATGATCGTGACGCAGAGCACGATGCCGGTGACGATGTGGCCGATGGCGAGCCACCAGCCGGCGAGGATCAGCCACAGGACGTTGCCGACGCAGGAGGCGGCGCCGGCGCCGGGCTTGTCGACGACGGTGCGGCCGAAGGGCCAGAGGGCGTAGAGGCCGATCCGGAAGGCGGCGAGGCCGAAGGGGATGCCGATGATGGTGATGCAGAGCAGGACTCCGGCGAGGAGGTAGCCGAGGAACAGCCAGAAGCCGGAGAGGACGAGCCATATGACGTTGAGGATGGTCTTCACGGGCGGCGACCTGCCATCTGTTCGAGGCGAGCGATCCGCTCGGCCATGGGCGGGTGGGTCGAGAACATCTTGGAGAGTCCCTTACCCGGACGGAAGGGGTTCGCGATCATCATGTGGCTCGCGGTCTCGATCCGCGGCTCGGGCGGCAGCGGGAGCTGCTTGGTGCCCGTTTCGAGCTTCCTCAGGGCGCTGGCGAGGGCGAGCGGGTCGCCGGTGAGCTGGGCGCCGGAGGCGTCGGCCTCGTACTCGCGGGAGCGGGAGATGGCGAGCTGGATGATGGAGGCGGCGATCGGGCCGAGGATGAGGATCATCAGGTAGCCGAGGAGGCCGGGTCCCTCGTCGTCGCTGGAGCGGCCGACGGGGATCAGCCAGGCGAAGTTGACCAGGAACATCACCACGGAGGCGAGCGCGCCGGCGACCGAGGAGATGAGGATGTCCCGGTTGTAGACGTGGCTGAGTTCGTGGCCGATGACTCCGCGGAGCTCGCGCTCGTCGAGGAGGGCGAGGATGCCCTCGGTGCAGCAGACGGCCGCGTTGCGCGGGTTGCGGCCGGTGGCGAAGGCGTTGGGCGCCTGGGTCGGCGAGATGTAGAGGCGGGGCATCGGCTGGCGGGCCTGGGTGGAGAGCTCCCGGACCATCCGGTAGAGGGCGGGGGCCTCGAATTCGCTGACGGGGCGTGCGCGCATGGCGCGCAGGGCCAGCTTGTCGCTGTTCCAGTACGCGTACGCGTTGGTGCCGATCGCGACGACGAGTCCGACGATCAGGCCCGTACGGCCGAAGAAGCTGCCGATGACGATGATGAGGGCGGAGAGCCCTCCGAGGAGTACGGCGGTCCTCAGCCCGTTGTGCCGGCGGTGCACGGTACGCCCTCCAAGTGGTGCGGCAGGGGAACCCTTTGCTTCGTGGTCCTCCCCCAGACTTCGTCCGGGGGGACCCCCAGTCCAGTGGACCCTCACGTACTGGTCAACGCCAGGCGAGAGGCTGCGGTTCCCCCGGCCGCACCGGGGGCGTGTTACGCCGTTCGGGTGATCGTCACCCGGGTCAGCGGGCCGCGGGGACGGAGAGCTTCTCCAGGCTCGCGGCGATCGGCTCGACCTCGCTGGTGCAGTGGGCGCAGCGGGAGGCGACGGCCGGGATCTCGGTGAAGCAGCGGGGGCAGTCGCGCTTCTCGGCCTTGGGGTCGAGCGCCTCCTCCTTGGCGAAGCGTTCCTGGACCTTGGCGAGCGGGGCGACGATCAGGAAGTAGAGGACGGCGGCGGTGATGACGAAGGCGATGGCGGCGGAGATCGCCAGACCGTAGGGGAAGACGGTCTTGCCGACGTGGAACTGGGCGTCGTTGAAGTTGCCCACGGAGCCGGTGGCGAGGCCGATGAGCGGGGTGATGAACGCCTTGCTGAAGCCGGTGACGACGGCCGTGAACGCGGTTCCGACGGCCAGGCCGATGGCCATCGAGATGACGTTCCCGCGAAGTATGAAGTCCTTGAATCCGTTCAGCACGGGGTGTTGCTCCTAGTAGTGGGGTTCCGTGGGGGGGCGTGGGGTCAGAAGAGGCCGGCCGTCGCGTAGCGGAGGGCGAGCTGCGGGTATCCCGACAGGACGGCTCCGGCCACGGCGGTCAGCGCGATCGCCGCGGTGACGGGCGCGGGGGCCCGCCGCGGCTCCGGCCGGACGGCGTCCTCCGGCGTGCGGAACAGCAGGGCCGTCCACCGCAGGTAGTACGCGAGGCCGATGACGACGTTGACGCCCATGACGACGGCCATCCAGCCGAGGCCCGCGTCGACGGCCGACGAGAAGACGGTCACCTTGGCGAAGAGGCCGATGATACCCGGGGGCAAACCGGCCAGATTCAGGAGGAAGAAGGCGAGCGCGAGGGCGGCGGCGGGGCTGGTGGCGTGGAGTCCGGCGTGGTCGGAGATCCGCTTGCCGGGGTGGGTGCGGGCGACGAGGGCGACGACGGCGAAGGCGCCGAGGTTCACGACCGCGTACATGAGGGCGTACGCGACGGTGGCGCCGATCTGGTCGTCGCTGGAGTACGCGGCGGCGGCGATCGGCACCAGGAGGTAGCCGGCCTGGGCGACGGAGGACCAGGCGAGCAGCCGGATCGCGCTCCCCGCGCGCGTGGGGTCCTGCCGGAGCGCGGCGACGTTGCCCGCGGTCATGGTGAGGGCGGCGAGGACGGCGAGGGCGGGGCCCCAGATGTCGGCGTACGCGGGGAAGGCGACGACGGTCACCAGGATGAGGCCGGTGAAGCCGACGGCCTTGCCGACCACGGAGAGGTAGGCGGCGACGGGCAGGGGGGCGCCGCTGTAGGTGTCGGGGACCCAGAAGTGGAAGGGGACGGCGGCGACCTTGAAGGCGAAGCCGACGAGGGTGAGGGCGACGCCGGCCTCGGCGAGGGTCTGGAGCCGGCCGGGGACGTCGTCGAGGCGGGCGGCGATCTCGGTGAGGTGGAGGGTGCCGGTGGCGGCGTAGACGAAGCTGACGCCGAGGAGGGTGACGGCGGTGGCGGTCACCGAGGAGAGGAAGAACTTGAGGGCGGCCTCGCTGGAGCGCCGGTCGCCGCGCTTGAGGCCGACGAGCGCGAAGGCGGGCAGCGAGGCGACCTCCAGGGCGACCACGAGGGTGGCGAGGTCGCGGGAGGCGGGCAGCAGGGCGGCGCCGGCGGCGGAGGAGAGCAGCAGGAACCAGTACTCGCCGGCCGGGAGCTTGCCCGCGCGCGTGGCGGGCAGCGACAGCAGGGCGGTGAGGAGGGCGCCGCCGAGCACGAGGAGCTGGATGACCAGGGTGAAGTGGTCGGCGGTGTAGCTGCACCCGGCGGTCTGGGCGTGGCTGTCGGTCTGGGCGGCTGCGGTGAGGCAGAAGGTGGACCGGTCGCCGGAGCGCAGCGGCAGCAGGAGCGCGAGGGCGGCGGCGAGGCCGGTGACCGCGATCCAGCCGAGGAGGTGCTTGCGTCCGGCGGGGATGAAGAGGTCGGCGACGAGGACGCCGAGCGCGACCAGGGCGGTGAGGGTCGGGGGCGCGATCGTCAGCCAGTCGACGGACTGGACGAGCGAGGCGTCGGCGGTGCCGGCGGTGATCACTGGGTGCCTCCCGCGAGGAGCTGCTGGACGGCCGGGTCGGTGAGGCCGAGGAGGACCGCGGGCCAGAGTCCGGCGAGGACGGTGAGGGCGACGAGCGGGGTCCAGGCGGCCAGCTCGTACGGCTGGACGTCGGCGAGCTCCGGTTCGCCGGCCGGGCGGGGGCCGCCCATGCAGACGCGGCGGACGACGATCAGCAGGTACGCGGCGGTGAGCAGGGTGCCGAGGCCGCCCAGGGCCATGAAGACGAGGTAGGCGGCGCGGTTCAGCCCCTCGGCCGGGTCGAAGGCGGCGAAGAGGGCGAGCATCTCGCCCCAGAATCCTGCCAGGCCCGGCAGGCCGAGGGAGGCGACGGCGGCGAAGGCGAGGAGGGCGCCGAGGCGGGGGGCGCGGCCGTAGAGGGCGGCGCCGGTGGCTCCGGCGAGGGTGTCGAGGTCGGCGGTGCCGTACCGGTCCTTCAGGGCCCCGACGAGGAAGAAGAGCAGGCCGGTGATGAGGCCGTGGGCGATGTTGGCGAAGAGGGCGGCGTTGACGCCGGTGGGGGTGAGGGTCGCGATGCCGAGGAGGACGAAGCCCATGTGGCCGACGGAGGAGTACGCGATCAGTCGCTTGAGGTCGCCCTTGGCGCCGCTGGGAGAGCGCCGTGCCGCGAAGCGGCTCGATGAGGGGCGGTGGTCGGGCGACGGGAGGGCCAGGGCGAGGCAGGCCAGCGAGCCGTAGACGATGCCGGCGGCGGCGAAGGCGGCCAGGTAGGGGGCGAGGGTGTGCATGCCGTCGGGGGCGATGGGCAGCGCGATGCGGACGAACCCGTACGTGCCCATCTTCAGGAGCACGCCGGCGAGGAGGACCGAGCCGACGGTGGGGGCGGCGGTGTGGGCGTCCGGCAGCCAGGAGTGCAGCGGCCACATCGGGGTCTTCACCGCGAGCCCGAGGCCGATCGCGAGAACGGCGATGACCTGCACCGACGTGGTCAGTCCGCGGCCGTTGTCAGTGGCGAGTGCCACCATGTCGAACGTGCCCGCCTTGATCCCGATCAGGAGCAGGCCGAGCAGCATGACCACGGAGCCGAGCAGCGTGTAGAGGATGAACTTCCCGGCGGCGGCCCGCCGGCCCTCGCCGCCCCAGCGGGCGATGAGGAAGTACATCGGGACGAGGACCATCTCGAAGGCGAGGAAGAAGAGGACCAGGTCGAGGACGGCGAAGGTGGCGAGGGTGCCGGCCTCCAGGACGAGCAGCAGCGCGACGAACGCCTTCGGGGACGGGCCCGTGGGCGGCTTGAAGTAGGAGTACAGCGCGCAGAGGAAGGTCAGCAGCGCCGTCAGCACCAGGAGGGGGAGCGAGATGCCGTCGACACCGAGGTGGATCCGCACGTTCAGGGCGCTGATCCAGCTGATGTCCGTGGTGGCCTGCATCCTCGACGGGTCGTCGTGGTCGAAGCCGAGGGTGAGGGCGAGCGCGGCGAGCAGGATCGCGCCGGTGACGGTGACGCCGTGGCGCAGCACCGCCTGGTCGGGCGACGTCCCCTTCAGTCCGGGCGGGGCGGGCAGGAGCGCGGCGACGGCGCCGAGGAGCGGCGCCGCGACGAGGAACGCGAGAAGGAACTGCATCACGGATTCGCTGATATCGATCACGGCTCACGCTCCGGCGAAGGCGTTGGCGAGGGCGACCGCGGCGATCGCCAGGACGACGGAGCCGGCGAGCAGGGCGCTGAGATAGGTCTGCACGTTGCCGGTCTGGGCGCGGCGGACGAGCCATCCGAGGCCCTTGGCGGAGCCGGCGGCCCCGCTCACGTAGGTGTCGACGACCTCGCGGTCCAGGAAGCGGACCAGGGAGGCGGCGCCGAGCACGGGTCGGACGAAGACCTTCCGGTACAGGGCGTCCAGGTGGAAGCCGGCGGCGGCCGGGCCGTACAGCGGGCCGAGGAGGGCACGGCCGGGGTCGGCCGGGTCCTCGGCGGGGTGCGGCAGGTGCAGCGCCTCGGCCTCGACCAGACCGGCGTCGGCGTCCGGGTGGGCCACGTGCGGGGTCTTCACGGCGGGTACGGCCCGGGCGGCGAGGGTGCGCCAGACGGCGTAGGTGACGGCGCCGCCGGCGACGGCGAGGCCGGTGCCGAGGACGGCGGTCGTGAGCGTCGGGGTGAGGGCCTCGCCGTCGAACCAGTCGTCGAGGTACACGGCGCTCAGCCCGAAGCCGAGGGACGGGATCGCGAGGACCCACAGGACGCTCGTCATGGCGATCGGCTGGCGGCCGTGCCGCGGGGCCTCGGCGCCGTGGCCGCGGAAGGTGCGGAGCCAGAGGCGCAGCGCGTACGCGGCGGTGAGGACGGCGGTCAGCAGGCCCGCGACGAGGATCGTCCAGCCGGCCCCGGCGGGGGCGGTCGTCCGGTCGCCGAGCGCGGTGTGCTCGGCGGCGACGAGGACGGCCTCCTTGGAGAAGAAGCCGGCGAAGGGCGGGATCGCGGCGAGCGCGAGGAGGGCGACGGTCATCGTCCAGTACGCGTCGGGGATCCGCTTCGCCAGGCCGCTCATCCGGGACATCGCGGTGAGCGAGTTGGTGCCGGCGGCGTGGATGACCGCGCCGGCCGCGAGGAAGAGCAGCGCCTTGAAGGCGGCGTGCGAGAGGAGGTGGAAGACGGCGGCGCCCCGGTCGCCGACGGCGAGCGCGCCGGCCATGTAGCCGAGCTGGCCGATCGTCGAGTAGGCGAGGACCCGCTTGATGTCGTCCTGGGCGAGCGCGGCGAGCGCCGAGCCGACCATGGTGATCGCGGCCATCACGGCGAGCACGGTCATCGCGGCGGCGGAGGCGGCGAAGACCGGCAGGAGCCGGGCGACGAAGTAGACGCCGGCGGCGACCATGGTGGCCGCGTGGATGAGCGCGGAGACCGGCGTCGGGCCGGCCATGGCGTCGGGCAGCCAGGTGTGCAGCGGGAACTGCGCGGACTTCCCGGCGACGCCGGCGAGGAGCAGCAGCGCCACCAGGGTGGGGTGGTCGAGGCCCCCGGAGGCGACGGTGGACAGGATGCCGTCGATGCGGAAGGTGCCGGCGTCGGCGGCGAGGGCGAAGAGACCGAAGAGGAAGGGGACGTCGCCGAGCTTGGTGACGAGGAACGCCTTCAGGGAGGCGGAGCGCGCCTCGGGGGTCTCCCAGTAGTGCCCGACGAGGAAGTAGGAGCAGATGCCCATGATCTCCCAGCCGACCAGGAGCACCATCAGGTCGCCGGAGTAGACGACGAGGAGCATCGCGGCGGTGAAGAGGGAGACGAGCGCCGCGTACGAGGGGTAGCGCGGGTCCTCGCGGAGGTAGCCGGTCGAGTAGATCTGCACGCAGCTCGCGACGACGCCGACGAGGACGGCGACGAGGGCGGCGAAGCCGTCGATGTGGACGCCGAGGGTGATCGGGACGGAGCCGGTGGGGGTGAGCTGGGTGCTCGCCTCGATCACCGTGTTCCCGCCCTGGCGGACCGCCACGAGGACGGCGAGGACGGCGGCGGCGAGGGTCGGGAGGACGGCGAGCGGCCGGACGAAGCCGGGCGCGGTACGGCCGACGGCGAGCCCGGCGGCGGCGCCGAGGAAGGGCAGGAGGGGGACGAGGACGGCGAGGGTCGTGGTGGTCACGCGGCGGCCTCGGCCTTCTCGTCTGTCTCGTCGGGGCTGTGCGCGGGTTCCGCCGTGTCGCGGAGGCGGTCGACGTCGGAGCTGCCCCGGTTGCGGTAGACCATCAGGACGATCGCGAGGCCGATGCCGATCTCGGCGGCGGCGATGGCGATGGTGAAGAGGGTCAGGGCCTGGCCGGCGTGGAGGGCGTCGCGGAGCCAGACGTCGAAGGCGACCAGGTTCAGGTTGACGGCGTTGAGCATCAGCTCGACCGACATCAGGACCAGGATGGCGTTGCGGCGGGCGAGGACGCCGTACAGGCCGACGCAGAAGAGGAGCGCGGCGAGGACGGCGGGGTAGGCGAGGTGCATCAGTCCCGCTCCCCTTCCGGCTTCTTGCGGGACAGGACGATGGCGCCGACCAGCGCGGCGAGCAGCAGCACGGACAGCGCCTCGAAGGGCAGCACCCAGTGCCGGAAGAGGATCTCGCCGGTCACGCCGGTGGAGCCCTGCGCGGGCCCGTCAAGATCGATCCAGGTCGTGCGGAAGGCGTCGACGACGACCCAGACGAGGGCCGCCGCGGCGGCGACGGCGACGCCGAGGGCGACCGGCCGGTTGCCCGAGTCGGCGTCCGGGGAGCGCCCGATGGGGGCCTTGGTGAGCATGAGCCCGAAGAGGAGGAGGACGACGACGGAGCCGACGTAGATGAGGACCTGGACCCAGGCGATGAACTCGGCGGTCAGCAGCAGGTACTCCACGGCGAGGCCGCCGAGCGCGACGACGAGCCAGAGCGCGGCGTGCACGAGCTGCCGGGTGGTGACCGAGACGATCGCGGCGCCGAGGGTGACGAGGCCGACGAGGAGGAAGGCGATCTCGACGCCGGAGGGCGAGAGGAATCCGGGAGCGGTCTGGGCTGCGAGGTTCACGCGTCGCCCTCCTGCTGCTGTGCGGCGGCTTCGGCGGCGGCACGGGCGGCGGCCTCGGCGGCGGCACGGGCGGCGGCCTCGGCGGCGGCGGCCTTCTCGGCGGCCTTGCGGGCGGCGGCGATCTCCTTGGGTTCCTCCGCCGCCGGGTCGAGCGCGGGCGGCTCGGGGACGGTCCACATCCACGCGCGGAGCTTGTCCCGCTCGTGGGTGAGCTCCTGGATGTCGGTCTCCGCGTACTCGAACTCCGGCGACCAGAAGAGGGCGTCGAAGGGGCACACCTCGATGCAGATCCCGCAGTACATGCAGAGGGAGAAGTCGATGGCGAAGCGGTCGAGGACGTTCCGGCTGCGCTCGCGGCCGCCGGGCGTGGCGGCCGGGACGGTCTCCTTGTGGGAGTCGATGTAGATGCACCAGTCGGGGCACTCGCGGGCGCACAGCATGCAGACCGTGCAGTTCTCCTCGAAGAGCGCGATCACCCCGCGCGACCGGGGCGGCAGCTCGGGCTGCGCGTCCGGGTACTGCGCGGTGACCGTCTTCCGGGTCATCGTGCGGAGGGTGACGGCGAGGCCCTTGGCGAGGCCGGAGCCGGGGATGTTCGGGGACATTTAGCTGATCGCCACCTTCACGATGCCGGTGAGCGCGATCTGCGCCAGGGCGAGCGGGACCAGGGTCGTCCAGGCCAGCTTCTGGAGCTGGTCCTCGCGCAGGCGCGGGTAGCTCACCCGCAGCCAGATGACGACGAAGGCCAGGACGGCGGTCTTCAGCAGGGTCCAGAGCCAGCCGAGGCCGTCGGCGCCCCAGGGGCCGTGCCAGCCGCCGAGGAAGAGGACGGTGGTGAGGCCGCAGAGGACGACGATGCCGGCGTACTCGGCGAGCAGGAAGAGCGCGAAGCGGAGGCCGGTGTACTCGGTGTACGCGCCGAAGATGATCTCCGAGTCGGCGACCGGCATGTCGAACGGCGGGCGCTGGAGCTCGGCGAGTCCGGCGACGAAGAAGACCAGGGCGCCGACGATCTGCCACGGCACCCACCACCACTCGAAGGCGTCGAGGACGCCGGTGAGGGAGACGGTGCCGGCCGCCATCGCGACGGACGCGGCGGCGAGCAGCATCGGCAGCTCGTACGCGAGGAGCTGGGCGGCGGTGCGCAGACCGCCGAGCAGCGAGAACTTGTTGGCGGACGCCCAGCCGGCCATCAGGCTGCCGAGGACGCCGACGCCCATGACGGCGAGCACGAAGAAGATGCCCGCGTCGACGACCGCGCCGACGGAGCCCGGTGCGACCGGGATCGCGACGAGGACGAGCAGGTACGGGAGGAGGGCGACGGCCGGCGCGAGCTGGAAGACCCGCCGGTCGGCGTCCTTCGGGACCACGTCCTCCTTCTGCGCGAACTTCACGCCGTCGGCGACGAGCTGGGCCCAGCCGTGGAAACCACCGGCGTACATGGGGCCGAGGCGGCCCTGCATGTGGGCCATCACCTTGTGCTCGGTCTGTCCGACGACGAGCGGCAGCACGAGGAACGCGGCGAAGACGAGCAGCAGCCGGACGGCGACGTCGAGTGCGTCGTTCACGCGGGATCGCCTCCGGCGGGGTCGGGGTCGGGCTTGGGGTCGGGGTGGGGCTTGGGGTCGGGGTCGGGCTCGGTGTCGGGGTCGGGCTGCGCCTTCGGGGCGGGCTCGGCTTCCGGGGCGGGCTCGGCTTCGGTGGGCTGCGCCTTCGGGGCGGGCTCGGCCTTCGGGGCGGGCTCGGCCTTCGGGGCGGGCTCGGCCTTCGGCTCGGGCGTGGCGTCCGGGGCCTGCTCCGGGGTCGGCGCGGCGGGTTCCGGGGTGTCGTCGTAGGCCGGGCGGGCGTGGTGCCAGGGGGCGTCCGCGCTGCGGGTGCGGGGCGGCGCGGGGGCCGCAGGCCGCTCGGCGGCCCGCTCCGCCTGCTGGCTCGCCGAGCCCTGCGACGCGGAACGCGTGCGGCGGGCCGGGGGTGCTCCGGCCTCCGGGACCTCGGGCGCGGCCGGGGTCCCGGGAGCGGCCGGGGCCGACGGGGTCTCGGGCGCGGCCGGTGCCGACGGGGCCTCGGGCGCGGCCGGGGTCTCGGGTGCCGCCGGTGCCGACGGGGCCGTCTGGCTCGCGGAGCCTTCGGAGGCGGAGCGGGTACGGCGGGGTGGGCGGGCGCCGGTCGCCGGGGCCGCCGGGGCCGGGGCTTCGGGTACGGCCGGGGCCGCCGCGCTCTGGCTCGCGGAGCCCTCGGAGGCGGAGCGCGTACGGCGGGGTGGGCGGGCTCCGGTCGCCGGGGGCTCGGGGGCCGACGGGGTCTCCGGGGTCTCCTGGGGCGGCTGGCTCGCCGAGCCCTGCGCGGCGGTGCGGGTGCGGCGGGGCGGGGTTGCCGGGACGTCCTGGCTCGCCGGGCCCTCCGCCGACGTGCGGGAGGCTTCCGCTGTCGTGCGGGTGCGGCGGGGGCGGTCGCCGGCGGCGGCTCGGGCGGGGCGTTCGGGGGCCGGGGGGAGCTGGCCCTTGAGGGGGCCCCATTCGTTGGGGTCGGGGACGCCCGGCGGGAGCATCTGGCGGCGCTTGGGGCCGCCGTCGTGCGACTCGCCCGGCTCCTTCGCGCCCGGCCACGCCTTGGCGACGCGGGCGGCGAGGACGAAGTCCTTGCGGAGCGGGTGGCCCTCGAAGTTCTCGGGGAGCAGGAGCGGCGTGAGGTTCGGGTGGCCCTCGAAGACGACGCCGAACATCTCGTGCGTCTCGCGCTCGTGCCAGGCCGCGCCCGCGTACACGCCGATGGCCGTGGGCAGGGCGGGGGCCGCGTGGGGCACGGTGGTGCGGAGCAGGAGGCGGCGGGGGGCGCCGTCGCCGACGGCGACGACGTGCGCGCAGACGCGGAAGCCCACGCCCGGCTCGTCGACCGCGCTCAGCCAGTCGAAGTACGTGCAGCCCAGCTCGTCCCGGGCGGTCCGCAGCGCGTCGAGCCAGTCCGTGACGGGGACGTCGACGGTCAGCAGGTCGTACGCCCGCTCCGCCGCCGCCTCGTCGCCGAACAGGTCCGTCACGGCTTCGGGAAGGGAGTCGTAGCGGTTCATCGGTCGTCGCCTCCCGGCGGCGGGGTGACCAGCGGGCTGGTGAGCTGGGACACCGAGGCCGGTGCCGTCGTGCCGTACCGCTCCCCCAGGTTCTCCCGGGCGATCTTCTCCTGGAGCTTGAGGATGCCCTGGAGCAGCGCCTCGGGGCGGGGCGGGCAGCCGGGCACGTACACGTCGACCGGGATGATCTGGTCGACGCCCTTGGTGACCGAGTACGAGTCCCAGTAGGGGCCGCCGCAGTTCGAGCAGGCGCCGAAGGAGATGACGTACTTCGGCTCGGGCATCTGCTCGTACAGCCGCTTCACTGCGGGCGCCATCTTGTCCGTCACCGTGCCGGAGACGATCATCAGGTCGGCCTGCCGGGGGCCGGGCGCGAAGGGGATCACGCCGAGGCGGATGAAGTCGTGGCGGGCCATGGACGCGGCGATGAACTCGATCGCGCAGCAGGCGAGGCCGAAGTTGAAGACCCAGAGGCTGTAGCGGCGGCCCCAGTTGAGGACGACCTTCATGGGCTCGGGGGCCAGGCGGGAGAGCGTGCCCAGCTTGGGGGCGGGGAGGGGCACGGGGCCCCCGGAGGCCCCTCCGGCGGGAGTCACGTCCGGTGTTACGTCCATGTCAGGACGCCCTTCTTGTACGCGTACAGCAGCCCGACGGCGAGGAAGCCGAGGAAGACGAACATCTCGACGAGGGTGGTGGCGCCGTAGCCGGGCGCGGCGAAGACCGTCGCCCACGGGAAGAGGAAGATCGAGTCGACGGCGAAGATCACGTAGAGGAAGGCGTAGACGTAGTAGCGGACCTGGGTGTGGGCCCAGCCCTCCCCCACCGGGTCGACGCCGCACTCGTAGGTGAGCAGTTTCTCCGGGGTCGGCACGACGGGCCGGAGCAGCCGGCCGGCGCCGAAGGCGACCGCGACGAAGAGCACGCCGACGACGGCGAGCAGGCCGACGACGGAGTACGCATCGAAGTAGTCCGCCGCGACGTAGTCCGCCGCGAATACGGTCGGTTCCCGCACGTCCGCCGCCCCTCTAGTCCCTCGCCGCCGTTTTCACGGACGCGAGTCTAGGCCCTGCTAAAAGCAGCGTAAGCAGGTGCGGGTGGGGTGCGCGTGGGGTGCGGGTGGGGCGCGGGTGGGGTTATCCCCCGTGGCCGACACCCACCTCCCCCATGGCCCGCGGGGGGCGGGGGACGGCAGGCTGGGGGCATGACCGCTGATCACCCGAGCACTCCTTCCCCCGCCGTCGCGGCCGGGCACGCGCCCGTGCGGCGGCGGACCGCGTACGGGAAGGAGACCTGGAAGGAGATCTCCTTCCTCCTCCTGAACCTGCCCACCGCCCTCGTGGGCTTCGTCTACGCCGTCACCTCGGTGGTCGTCGGCGTCGCGCTGTCGGTGACCGTGATCGGCCTGCCGCTGCTGGCGGCGGGCCAGGCGGGGGCGCGCGGGATCGGCCGGTCCGAGCGGGCCCGGGCGCGGGCGATGCTGGACGTGGACGTGGCCGAGCCGTCGCGGCTGCCGCGGGTCGCGGGCGCGCTGCCCTGGCTGTGGGCGCGGCTGAAGGACCCGGTGGCGTGGCGGACCCAGCTGTACGGGCTGATCCGGCTGCCGTGGGGGATCTTCACCTTCACCGTCACCCTGGTGGCGCTCGTGGCGCTGTGGCCGGTGCTGCCGTTCATCGCGCGGGGCCTGGCGGCGGCGGACCGGGGCATGGTGCGGGGGCTGCTCTCGCCCTCGGACGAGCTGGAGCGGCGGATCGCCGAGCTGGAGTCGGACCGGGGCGTCGTGGTGGACACGGCGGCGGCGGACCTGCGGCGGATCGAGCGGGACCTGCACGACGGGGCGCAGGCGCGGCTCGTGGCGCTGGCGATGGGGCTCGGCCTGGCGAAGGAGAAGCTGCACGAGGACCCGGACGCGGCGGCGGCGATGGTCGCGGAGGCGCACGGCGAGGTGAAGCTGGCGCTCCAGGAGCTGCGGGACCTCGCGCGCGGGATCCACCCGGCGGTCCTGACCGACCGGGGGCTCGGGGCGGCGCTGTCCTCGCTCGCGGGGCGCTGCACGGTGCCGGCGACGGTGCACGTGGATCTGGCGGAGCGGCCGGCCGAGGCGATCGAGGGGATCGCGTACTTCACCGTCTCGGAGCTGCTCCAGAACGTCTCCAAGCACGCCCGCGCCCGCGGGGCCTCGGTGGAGGTGTGGCGTACGGAGCACCGGCTGCTGCTCCAGGTGCGGGACGACGGGGTGGGCGGCGCGCGGCTCGACGGCTCCGGCACGGGTCTGGCCGGTCTGGCGGAGCGCCTGGACGCGGTGGACGGCCTGCTGGTCGTGGACTCGCCGGAGGGCGGCCCGACGACGATCACGGCGGAGCTGCCGTGGCGGGACCGACAGGTCTGACGCTTCCGGGCCAGACCCGGATCCGGGCCGGACGACCTCCCGGATCCGGGTCGCCGGCGTTCCCGGGCCTCCGGATCCGGGCCGTCTGGCGTTTCCCGGGCTCCCGGATCCGGGCCGCCCGCGTTTCCGGGGCTCCCGGATCCGGGCCGTTTCCAGGCCCCTGCTTCCGGGCCGTCTGGCGTTTCCCGGCCTTCCTGATCCGAGCCGCCTCCTGGCGTTCCCGGCCCCCCCGGATCCGGGCCTGACGCTTTCGGGTGTCCCGGTGGGCGCCCGTGTCTCCCGGTGGTGGGGATATCCCCCCTCGGGAGACGCCGACCCGCCTCATGGTGCCGAGGGGGTCCCGGACGGAACGCTGGAGCCGTACCCCGAAAGAGCACCCGAAGCGCAGGCGAACAGCACCCGCCCCTCCCGCACAGACAAGGACCTCCCCATGGCCGCGAGCCTCGTACCCTCCGCCCTCCGGGCCCCGTTCCAGGGGAGGACCTGGCGGGCCTTCCTGTTCACGCTGGTGGGGCTGCCGCTGAGCGTGCTGGCGTTCTCGCTGGCCGTGGCGCTGACCTCGGCCGGGGTCGGGCTGCTGATCACCTTCCTCGGGGTGCCGGTGCTGGCCGCGTCGCTGGCGATGAGCCGGGGGTTCGGCGCGGTGGAGCGGGCGCGGGTGCGCGGGCTGCTCGGGGTGGACGTGCCGGCGCCGGCTCCGGTGCGGGGGCGGACCGGCGGGGCGTTCTCCTGGATGGCGGCGATGCTGCGGAGCGGGGCTTCCTGGCGGCACCTGCTGTACGCGCTCGTGCACTTCCCGTGGGCGGTGTTCTCGTTCTCCGTGTCGGTGGCCTTCTTCGCGTGGGGCTGGGGCCTGTTCACGTACCCGCTGTGGCGCTGGGTCTTCCCGGCGTACCTGAGCCAGGACGGGATCCAGCTGTACGGGGACGAGACCCGCGCCCTGTACCTCGACTCGCCCTTCGAGATCGGCGTGACCTGCGGCATCGGGCTGCTCCTGGTGCTGGCGTGGCCGCCGCTGGTGCGCGGTCTCACCACGGTGGACCGGGTCCTGGTGGCGGGGCTGCTGGGGCGCGGGCGGCTGGCGGAGCGCGTGACGGAGCTGGAGTCGGACCGGGGCGCGGCCGTGGACACGGCGGCGGCCGACCTGCGGCGGATCGAGCGGGAGCTGCACGACGGGCCGCAGGCGCGGCTCGCGTCGCTGGCGATGGACCTGGGGCTGGCGAAGGAGACGCTGGTCAGGGACCCGGAGGCGGCGGCGGTGCTGGTGGACGAGGCGCACGGCGAGGTGAAGCTGGCGCTGAAGGAGCTGCGGGACCTGGCGCGGGGCATCCACCCGGCGGTCCTGACCGACCGGGGGCTCGACGCGGCGCTGTCGTCGGTGGCGGCGCGCTGCTCGGTGCCGGTGTCGGTGTCGGTGGAGCTGCCGGGCCGGCCGGTGGCGGCGATTGAGGGCCTGGCGTACTTCACGGTCGTGGAGCTGCTGCGGAACGTGACGCTGCACGCGCGGGCGCGGCGGGCGTCGGTGGACGTGTGGCGGTCGGAGGAGCGGCTGATGCTCCAGGTCCGGGACGACGGCGTCGGCGGCGCGGACCCGGCGCGCGGGCAGGGCCTCGCGGGGCTCGCGGAGCGGCTGCGGTCGGTGGACGGCGTGCTCGCGGTGGACTCCCCGGCGGGCGGCCCGACGACGGTCACCGCCGAGCTCCCCTGGCGCGCCTGAGCCCTCCCGCACCCGCGCGGGCCGCGCCCCGGTGTCCTTCCGGCGTCCCCCCGCCCCCGGCGTACCCCCGCGTCACCGTGTCCCCGTGTCCCCGTGTCCCCGTGTCCCCGTGTCCCCGCGCCCCGGCGCCCCCGCGCCCCCGCGCCCCCGCGCCCCGGCAATGTTCCCGGCAATGTCGGGGCGGGAGTATCGGGCGGCGCCCGCCGGGCGGGCATTCCTGCGATGCTGATCACGCGACGCCGATCGGGTCGCGTGGAGTCGAGCAGGGTTCTTGGGGGCGTCGGGCGTGGGTGTGGGTGAGGTGGCCGACCGGGTGCGGGTGGTGATCGCCGAGGACTCGGTGCTGTTGCGCGAGGGGCTGACCCGGCTGCTCACGGACCGGGGGCACGAGGTCGTCGCGGGGGTCGGGGACGGCGACGCGCTGGTCAAGACGGTGGCGGAGCTCGCGGACGCGGGCGCGCTGCCGGACGTGGTCGTGGCGGACGTCCGGATGCCGCCGACCCACACGGACGAGGGCGTACGGGCGGCGGTGCGGCTGCGCGCGGAGTATCCGGAACTCGGGGTGCTGGTGCTGTCGCAGTACGTGGAGGAGCAGTACGCCACCGAACTGCTGGCCGGTTCCACGCGGGGCGTGGGCTATCTGCTGAAGGACCGCGTCGCGGAGGTGCGCGAGTTCACCGAGGCGGTGGTGCGGGTGGCCGGCGGCGGTACGGCGCTGGACCCGGAGGTCGTCCAGCAGCTGCTGGGGCGGAGCCGGCAGCAGGACGTGCTGGCGCATCTGACCCCGCGCGAGCGGGAGGTCCTCGGTCTGATGGCCGAGGGCCGGACGAACTCGGCGATCGCGAAGCAGCTGGTGGTGAGCGACGGCGCCGTGGAGAAGCACATCGGGAACATCTTCCTGAAGCTGGGGCTTTCGCCGAGCGACGGCGATCACCGCAGGGTGCTGGCGGTGCTGACGTACCTCAGGTCCTGAGCCGGACCGGGCCCCCGAACCTTGATCTTCTGACACTCTGTCAGGTACGGCCGTCCGGGGCCCTCGGGGCCCTAGGACGGAAGAACGAGTCGGAATACGGCGTTCCGGAACATTCCGGGTAGGCGCAGAACAGGACAATGTACGACATAGGGGCGTCTCAGACAGAGGCCCGTCATGTGAGAAGTCCCGGGAAGGCCCACCTCACAGTCGTAGGGTGGGCCAAGAGTCCCGCTTGCCGCTAGGGAGGTCCAGTTCGTGACCAGCCAGGTCAGTAGCGAGGCCGGTGAGGCCCTGCTCGGGGAGCAGCGCAGCGCCCCGGCGGAGGCCCGTCAGGGTGCCGAGAAAGAGGTCCGTCGGCTCGATCGGGTGATCATCCGGTTCGCGGGTGACTCCGGTGACGGCATGCAGCTCACGGGTGACCGTTTCACCTCGGAGACGGCGTCCTTCGGGAACGACCTGTCGACGCTGCCGAACTTCCCGGCCGAGATCCGGGCCCCCGCGGGGACCCTGCCGGGCGTCTCCTCGTTCCAGCTGCACTTCGCCGACCACGACATCCTGACCCCGGGCGACGCGCCGAACGTGCTGGTCGCGATGAACCCGGCCGCCCTGAAGGCGAACATCGCCGATGTGCCGCGCGGTGGCGAGATCATCGTGAACACCGACGAATTCGCCAAGCGGGCCATGGCCAAGGTCGGCTACGCGACCTCGCCCCTGGAGGACGGGTCACTGGACGGCTACCGGGTGCATCCGGTGCCGCTGACGACGCTGACGATCGAGGCGCTGAAGGAGTTCGGGCTTTCCCGGAAGGAGGCCGAGCGGTCGAAGAACATGTTCGCGCTCGGGCTGCTGTCCTGGATGTACCACCGGCCGACCGAGGGCACGGAGGCGTTCCTGCGGTCGAAGTTCGCGAAGAAGCCGCAGATCGCCGAGGCGAACGTGGCCGCCTTCCGGGCCGGCTGGAACTTCGGCGAGACCACCGAGGACTTCGCCGTCTCCTACGAGGTCGCCCCCGCCACCCGCGCCTTCCCCACCGGCACGTACCGCAACATCTCCGGGAACCTGGCCCTGTCCTACGGCCTCGTCGCCGCCTCGAAGCAGGCCGAGCTGCCGCTCTACCTGGGCTCGTACCCGATCACCCCGGCCTCGGACATCCTGCACGAGCTCAGCAAGCACAAGAACTTCGGCGTGCGGACCTTCCAGGCCGAGGACGAGATCGCCGGCATCGGCGCCGCGCTCGGCGCCGCCTTCGGCGGCTCCCTCGCCGTGACGACCACCTCGGGCCCCGGCGTGGCGCTGAAGTCCGAGACGATCGGCCTCGCGGTCTCCCTGGAGCTGCCGCTGCTGATCGTCGACATCCAGCGCGGCGGCCCCTCCACCGGCCTGCCGACCAAGACCGAGCAGGCCGACCTCCTCCAGGCGATGTACGGGCGCAACGGCGAGGCCCCCGTCCCGATCGTCGCCCCGAAGACCCCGGCCGACTGCTTCGACGCGGCCCTGGAAGCGGCCAGGATCGCCCTGACGTACCGCACCCCGGTCTTCCTGCTCTCCGACGGCTACCTCGCCAACGGCTCCGAGCCCTGGCGGATCCCCGAGGTCGAGGGCCTGCCCGACCTGCGCACCGCCTTCGCCACCGGCCCGAACCACACCCAGGCCGACGGCACCGAGGTCTTCTGGCCGTACAAGCGCGACCCCGAGACCCTGGCCCGCCCCTGGGCCGTCCCCGGCACGCCCGGACTCGAACACCGGATCGGCGGCATCGAGAAGCAGGACGGCACCGGCAACATCTCGTACGACCCCGCCAACCACGACCTCATGGTCCGCACCCGGCAGGCCAAGGTCGACGGCATCGACGTCCCGGACATCGAGACCGACGACCCGGACGGCGCCCGGACCCTGGTCCTCGGCTGGGGCTCCACCTACGGCCCCATCACGGCCGCCGTCCGCCGGATCCGCCGCGAGGGCGGCCACATCGCCCAGGCCCACCTGCGCCACCTCAACCCCTTCCCGAAGAACCTCGGCGAGGTCCTGAAGCGGTACGACAAGGTCGTGATCCCCGAGATGAACCTCGGCCAGCTCGCCACCCTGATCCGCGCGAAGTACCTCGTCGACGCCCGCAGCCACAACCAGGTCAACGGGATGCCGTTCAAGGCCGAGCAGCTCGCCGCCGCCCTCAAGGAGGCCATCGATGCCTGAGAACCTGCTGCGTCTGGTGCCCAAGGCCGAGGCCGCCCAGTCCATGAAGGACTTCAAGTCCGACCAGGAGGTCCGCTGGTGCCCGGGGTGCGGCGACTACGCCGTGCTCGCCGCCGTCCAGGGCTTCATGCCCGAGCTGGGCCTGGCGAAGGAGAACATCGTCTTCGTCTCCGGCATCGGCTGCTCCTCCCGCTTCCCGTACTACATGAACACCTACGGGATGCACTCCATCCACGGCCGGGCCCCGGCCATCGCCACCGGCCTGGCGACCTCCCGCCGCGACCTGTCCGTCTGGGTCGTCACCGGCGACGGCGACGCGCTCTCCATCGGCGGCAACCACCTCATCCACGCCCTGCGCCGCAACGTGAACCTGAAGATCCTGCTCTTCAACAACCGGATCT
Source organism: Streptomyces sp. NPDC085460 (assembly GCF_044541975.1). Taxonomy (NCBI): domain Bacteria; kingdom Bacillati; phylum Actinomycetota; class Actinomycetes; order Kitasatosporales; family Streptomycetaceae; genus Streptomyces; species Streptomyces sp. NPDC085460. The sequence goes on along the minus strand of NZ_JBITTO010000002.1, from coordinate 172,225 downwards.
ACGGCCTCACCAAGGGCCAGTACTCCCCCACCTCCGAGGTCGGCAAGATCACCAAGTCGACCCCGATGGGCTCCCTCGACGCCCCCTTCAACCCGGTGTCGCTGGCCCTCGGCGCGGAGGCCACCTTCGTCGCCCGCACGGTCGACTCCGACCGCAAGCACCTCACCGAGGTACTCCGCCAGGCCGCCGACCACGACGGCACCGCGCTGGTGGAGATCTACCAGAACTGCAACATCTTCAACGACGGCGCCTTCGAGGTCCTCAAGGACAAGGACCAGGCGAAGGAGGCCGTCATCCGCCTGGAGCACGGGCAGCCGATCCGCTTCGGCGCCGAGCTCGACAAGGGCGTGGTCCGCGACCCGGCCACCGGCGACCTGGAGGTCGTCACCGTCACGCCGGAGAACGAGTCCCGGATCCTCGTCCACGACGCCCACGCCGCCTCACCGACGACGGCGTTCGCGCTCTCCCGGCTGGCCGACCCCGACACCCTCCACCAGACGCCCATCGGCGTCTTCCGCTCGGTCGAACGCCCGGTCTACGACACCCTCATGGCCGAGCAGCTCGACCGCGCGGCCGAGCGCCAGGGCGAGGGCGACCTGGCCCGGCTCCTCGCGGGCAACGACACCTGGACGGTGGTCGGCTGACGGCCGGTCATCCGACCGGAGGCGCCCTGGCCCGTGCGGTCAGGGCGCCTTCGTCCGCTCGCGCTTCTTCCGTTCGGCGACCTCGTCGTCGGCGACCTTCTCGTAGTGGCCGAGGTACCGGACCTTCCCGCCCGCCTCGACGCGGTGGATGTACACCTGGTGCAGGAAGCGGAAGCTGTTCGAGGTGTCGAAGCCGTACTTCTTCGTCACCCCCTCGTACGTGAGCTCCCGCAGCCGGCGGGTCAGCGCGCCCCGGTCCACGGCGAGCCCGTTCGCCGCCACGCCCCGCATGGTCTCGGCGACGGCGAGGGTGACGTCGTACGCCTCGGCCGCGTACCGGTCGACGGGGTCGGTCGCGGCCAGGCCCCAGCGCTCGCGGTAGGCGGCGGTGAACTCCTTCGCGGCGGGGACGGCGGCCGGGTCGACGTAGGTGGTCCCGATGTACCAGCCCTCGGCGGCGGGGCCCGCGCCGGTGAGGAACGCCGGGTCGAGGACGCTCTCGATGGCGCCGCGGAAGCCGCTGAAACCCGCCGCCGCCAGGGCGCGGGCGCAGCGGGCGGCCCGCTCGGGCGACAGTCCGGCGTAGAGGACGCCCTCGGCTCCGGACGCCTTCGCGGTCCGCGCGGCGGGGCCGAAGTCGTCGGTCTCCGCGTCGACCTGGTGGCGGCTGACGTCGGCGCCGGCGGTGGCGAGGTTGTTCTCCAGGGAGTTGCCCATCGCCCAGGCGACCTGGCCGGCGGCGCCGTCCTCGATCACGGCCGCCCTGGCCGTCTTGCGGGCGATGGCGACGGTCGAGAAGCCCATCGTGAGCAGTTCGATCTGGGTGCGCATCTCGAAGTAGGCGGGCTCGCCGACGAGATCGGGCATGACGGTGTAGTCGACGCCGGTCGCCACGCTCGCGTAGACGAGGGAGTTGGCCTGGTAGGTCTTGGCGGCGGCCGCGACGACCTGCGGCGAGGTCGGGCCGAGGACGGCGAGGACGGCGGGGTCCTTGCCGATGGCGGTGGCGGTCCGTGCGGCGCGGGCGGGGTCGCCGGCGTCGTCGTGGACCTTCACGGCGAGGTGGAAGGCGCGGTCGGGGCGGGCGTTGTGCCGCTCGGCGGCGAGCCGGACGCCCCGCTCCTGGGCGCGGCCGTCGGCCTTGCGGGGGCCGCTGAGGTCGGTCTGGACGCCGATCGTGTACGTGGGGAGCCGGCCGGCCGTGGCACTGGCGGTGCCGATGGTGCCGCCGCCGGTGGATCCGCCGGTGCCGCCTCCCGCGCCGCCGCCCCCGAGCAGCCCGCCGAGCCGGGCGGCGAGGACGCCGGCGGTGACGACGAGGGCCGCCGTGCCGCCGGCGATCAGGGCCCGCCGGGACGGGCCGCGGGCGGGCGGCGCGGGCGTCAGGGCGGTGGGTTCGGGGACGGGCAGGTCGAGGACGCGGGCGGAGCGCTCGGCGATGAGGGCGGGCAGGCCGGACGGCAGCAGTTCCCCGACCGGCCCTCCGGTGCCGCCGAGCGCGTCCCGTACGGCCTCGGCGGTGGGCCGGGCGGCCGGGTCCTTGGCGAGGCAGGCCGCGACCAGGGGCTTCAAGGCGGCCGGTACGGCGCCGAGTTCGGGTTCCTCGTGGACCGTGCGGTAGACGACGGCGGCCACCGTGCCGGTGCCGAAGGGGCGTGCGCCGGTGAGGAGGTAGGCGAGGACGCAGCCGAGGGCGAACACGTCGGCGGGCGGCCCGACTTCACCGGCACCGGCGGCGCGGGCCTGTTCGGGGGCGAGGTAGCCGGGGGTGCCGATCATGGCGTCGGTGGCGGTGAGCGCGGTGGCCCCGGCGACGCGGGCGATGCCGAAGTCGATGAGCCGGGGCCCGTCGAGGGCGAGGAGGACGTTGGCGGGCTTGACGTCCCGGTGGACGAGCCCGGCCGCGTGGAGGGCGGCGAGGGCGTCGGCGAGCCGTGCGCCGAGGGCCCGTACGGCCGGTTCGGGCAGGGGCCCGGAGAGGGCGACGGCCTCGGCGAGGGAGGGCCCGGGGACGTACTCGGTGGCGAGCCAGGGCTCGCGGGCCTCCGGGTCGGCGCCGAGGACCCGCACCACCCAGCGTCCCGCGATCCGCTCGGCGGTGCGGGCCTCGCGGCGGAAGCGCTCGCGGAAGGCGGGGTCGGCGGCGTGCTCGGCGCGGATCAGCTTGACGGCGGCGAGCGCGCCGCCGGGGCTGCGGGCGAGGTAGACGACGCCCATGCCGCCGGCGCCGAGCCGGCCGAGGAGACGGTGGCCGGCGATGGCGGACGGGTCGGACCGGTGGAGCGGGCGCAAGGGTCACGTCCCCTGGGGGGCGGACGCGGGCTTCGGGGTGCCCTTGGGCGTGGGCGGGGCGGAGGGGGCCCAGTCCATGGGCTCGTAGCGGCCGTTCCTGACGGTGTACAGGAAGGTGCCGACGCCGGTCAGGTTGCCGTCCTCGACGAAGCCGTACTCGCCCATGATGCCCTTGTGGGTCGCCTTCCTCAGGAGCCCCGGCAGGGTGGTGCGGTCGGGGCGCCGGCCGCCCTTGAACGCCTTCACCACCTCGCCGGCGAGCAGCGTGACGGCGTCGTACGCCTCGCCCGCGTAGGGGGCGGGGTCGGTGCCGAAGCGCGCGCGGTGGGCGGCGACGAAGGCCGCGGCCTGCTTCCGGATGCCGGGCGGGACGACGGGCGCGCCGACGACCCAGCCCTCGGCGGCGGCGCCCGCGCCCCGGAGGAACTCGTCGCCGTAGACGTGCTGTCCGGTGATCCGCATGCCGGTGAACCCGAGTGCGTCGAGGGTCTTGGCGGCGCGGACGGCGCTGGGGGCGAGGCCGGCGTGGAGGTACGCGTCGATGCCCGCGTCCACCATCTCGCCGAGGACCCGTTCCAGCCGTTTGGCGCCGGCGGGGACGACCCGGGGGTGCGGGAGGACGCCGCTGCCCTTGAAGCCGATGGAGGCGCCGACGACGTACTGCCAAGAGTAGTTCTCGTCGGTGCGGTCCTGGAGGAGTCCGGGCCGGGTGACGGGCCGGGGGCTCTTCGCCAGGACGTGGTACGCGAGGTAGAGCGCCGCGTAGTTGTGGCGGCTGCAGAGTCGAATGACGCTCAGGCCCTGGCCGAGTCCGGGGTTGGTGAGGAGGTTGTAGCCGGCGGAGACCGTGAGGACGGGGAGGCGGGCCTCGTCGTAGGCGGGGAGGGCGGCGTAACCGGTGTAGTCGTGGCTGGGGCCGATGATGCCGAGGACGTCGGGGTCGGAGGTGAGGACGCGGGCGGCGGCGGCTCCGCGGTGCTGGTCCCCGCGGTCGTCGGAGACCTTCACGTCGAGCGTGAAGGGCTTGTCCGCACGGGAGTTGAAGGCTTCGACGGCGAGCCGGACGCCCCGCTCCTGCGCCTGGCCGACGGCCTTGCCGGGGCCGCTGAGGTCGGCCTGGACGCCGATGGTCCACTTGCGGGCCTTCGGCGGGGGCGCGGGCCGCTTGCCCTCGGTCCCGCCGTTCCCGCCGTCGTCGCGGAGGGCGAGCCAGGTGCCGCCGCCGGCGGCGAGGAGGCCCGCCCCTCCGGCGAGGAGGAGGAAGCCGCGGCGGCCGGGGCCCGCGGGCGGGGCGGCGGCGGGGGTGCTCGTCGGGTCGATGTCGGGGAGCGCGAGCATCCGGGCGGAGCGCTCGGCGATGGTGCGGACGACGGGTGCGGGCAGCCAGTCGGCGGCGGCGCCGGGGGTGTCCTCGGCGAGCCGGCCGGCGAGCTGTTCGGCGGTGGGCCGGGCGGCCGGGTCCTTGGCGAGGCAGCCGCGCAGCAGGGGCAGCAGTCCGTCCGGTACGCCGGCGAGGTCGGGCTCGTCGTGCACGGTCCGGTACATGAGGGCGTCGACGGCGCCGGTGCCGAAGGGCGGGCGGCCGGTGGCCGCGTAGGCGAGGAGGCAGCCGAGGGCGAAGACGTCGGAGGCCGGTCCGACGTCCTCGGTGCGGGCCTCGGCCTGTTCGGGGGCGAGGAAGCCGGGGGTGCCGACGACCATGTCGGTGCCGGTGAGCGCGGTCTCCCCGGCGGGGTCGGCGGCGCGGGCGATGCCGAAGTCGATGAGCCGGGGCCCGTCGACGGCGAGGAGGACGTTGGCGGGCTTGACGTCGCGGTGGACGAGCCCGGCGGCGTGGACGGCGGCGAGCGCGCGGGCCACGGCGCCGCCGAGGATCCGCAGCCCGCGCTCGGGCAGCGGGCCGTGGGCGACGACGGCCTCGCCGAGGGACGGGCCGGGCACGAAGGCGGTGGCGAGCCACGGCTCGGGGGCGTCGGGGTCGGCGCCGAGGACCGGTACGGCCCAGGGCGACACGACCCGCCGGGCCGCCTCGACCTCGCGCCGGAACCGGCTCCGGAAGTCCGTCCGCTCGGCCCGGTCCGCGAGCGTCACCTTCACGGCGGCCAGCTCGCCCGCGTCCGTACGCCCCAGGTAGACGACGCCCATGCCACCCGCGCCGAGCCGCCCGAGGAGCCGGTACCCGGCGATGGCGGAGGGGTCGGCGGGCAGCAGCGGCGCGAGGTCGCCTGCGGCGGGGGCGGGGCGGGAGGGGACGGGGGTGGGAGTGGAGGTGGAGGTGGGGGTGGGGGTAGGGCCGGGGGTGGGAGTGGGGGCGGGCGTTTGGTCCTGGGCTTGGCCCGGGGCCGGGACCTGGCCCTGTGCCGGGGCCTGCCCCTGCGCCGGCGGCTGCTCCTGCGCGGTCCGGGCGTCGGACGGGGCTGTGGGGGCCGCCCCGGGCGGGGGTGTGGGGGCCGTGGGGACGCGGGGGTCGGGGAGGCGCCGTTCGTCGGCGGGCGGGCCGTCTCCGGGGCGCTCGCCGGCGGGCCGGGGGTCGTTCTCCGGGGACGGGGGGCGGGCGTCCGGGCTCACTTCTCGACCTCCAGCTCGGCCTGGGTGCGGTTGAGCATGGCGACGAGGGCCCGGACCATCGACGTACTGACCTCGTCCTCGGTGTGGCCGGCCGCGCCCTTGGCGGAGACCGCGAGCGTCACCGTCCCCACCCGCGACTGGGACCAGCCGTAGTAGTGCTCGCCCGCGACGCCCGCCCTGACGTACTTCCCGCGCTCGCTGACGGTGTCCGCGGCGGTGAAGTTGCCGTTGACGCCGAAGGGGTTGCCGAGGGAGAAGAGGCCGGTGACCTTCTCCCCGTCCCGCAGGACCTGGTCGGGGCAGCGCAGCGCCTCCTCCAGGGTCTGCGCCATCTCCCAGTCCGCCTCGTCGACCGAGGTGTGGACGGTGACGGTGGCGGCGACCTGGAGCAGGCCCTTGGCGCCCTTGGCGGGGAGCCGGCTGTAGCCGGTGACGCTGTACAGGACGGTGGACGGCCGGGCCCCCGTCTCCCACCGGCACGTGGCGGGCAGAACGGGCCAGTAGTCGTCGGCGCTCAGGTACGGGGTCCGCTCGGTGAAGCCGGGCCCCCAGGAGTCCGGCTCGGCGAGGACGTCCAGCGCGAGGCGCTTGGCGTCGGCCTCGTTCCTCGGGGCGCGGGCCGGGTCGAAGGTGAAGCTCAGGGCCGTGGGCGTGGCCAGGGGGTCGGGGGTCGCCGACGCGGAGGAGGACGGGGACCCGCTGACGGAAGCCGATCCCGAGGCCGAGGCCGAGGCTGATCCCGAGGCCGACGGCGACGCCGAGGGTTTCGGGCCGCCGCTTCCTCCCCCGCCCCCGGAACAGCCCGCCAGCAGGATCCCGCCCGTCAGGACGGCACAGCAGGAACGCGACAGCCGTGCGTACGACACCATTCCCCCACCCCCGCTCACACGATTCCCCCAGGGGGCACGATCGTATGCGCGGAAGGGACAACTCCGGTGCGCTACAGAGTCATTGATCGCGCGCCTGGTCGTAGCGGGCGCGGGCGGTCTCGACGGCGGGGACGCGGGACTCGGTCCAGAGGGCCAGGTCCCGGACGCGGTGGGCCGCCTCCTCGCCGAGCGGGGTGAGGGTGTAGTCGACCCGGGGCGGGATGACGGGCTTGGCGTCGCGGTGGACGAAGCCGTCGCGCTCCAGGGTCTGGAGGGTCTGGGTGAGCATCTTCTCGCTGACGCCGCCGATCCGCCGGCGCAGCTCGCTGAAGCGGTACGAGCGCTCCAGGAGGGCGATCAGGACGAGGACGCCCCAGCGGCTGGTGACGTGCTCCAGGACGAGGCGGGACGGACACATGGCCCCGTCGACGTCGGCGAGGAGGGGCCCGCCGAAGGGCTCGACCCTCGGGTCGGGACGCGGCTTGTCACTTACTTCCATGACAGTACCTTACTTCAAAGTGGGTACTTTCGATTGGTTAGCGCACCTCGTACGGTGAGTGTGTCACCCCGCCGCATCCACCGCGAAGGAATCCCCTCATGAGCATCGTCGTCACTGGAGCCACCGGACAGCTCGGCCGTCTCGTCGTCGACGCCCTCCTCGCCGACCCGGCCGTCCCCGCCGGTTCGGTCGCCGCCGTCGTACGGGACAAGGAGAAGGCCGCCGGCCTGGCGGACCGCGGCGTCGAGCTGCGGATCGCCGACTACAGCCGCCCCGAGACGCTGGCCGGCGCGTTCGAGGCGGGCGACCGGGTGCTGCTGATCTCCGGCAGCGAGGTCGGGCAGCGGGTCCCGCAGCACGCCGCCGTGATCGACGCGGCGAAGGCGGCGGGCGTGGCCCAGCTGGCGTACACCGGCGTCCTGGGCGGGCCGGACGCCGACTTCGACCTGGCGGCGGAGCACAAGGAGACCGAGGCGCTGATCCTCGCCTCGGGGCTGCCGTACACCTTCCTCCGCAACGGCTGGTACAGCGAGAACTACACCGCGAACCTCGCCCCCGTCCTCGCCCACGGCGCCGTCGTCGCCAACGCGGGCGAGGGCCGGGTCGCCTCCGCCTCCCGCGCCGACTACGCCGCCGCCGCGGCCGCGGTGCTGACCGGTCCGGCCGGGGAGCACCTGGGCAGGGCGTACGAGCTGAGCGGCGACGAGGCGTGGTCGCTGGCGGAGTACGCGGCGGAGGTCGGGGCCCGCAGCGGGCGGGAGATCGCGTACACGAACGTGCCGGCGGCGGCGCACCTGGAGATCCTGACCGGCGCCGGCGTGCCGGAGTTCTTCGCGGCGATCCTCGTCGACGTGGACGAGGCGATCGGGCGGGGCGCGCTGGCGGTCAGGACCGGCGACCTGGCGCGGCTGATCGGCCGCCCGACCACCCCGATCGGGACGACGATCGGCGAGGCGCTGGCTGCCTCGGCGTGACCCACCGGCACCACCGGCACCACCGGCGCCACCGGCGCCACCGACCCCATCCATCCCCATGCGCCCCCTGGGTCATGACCGTATAGCAGTACACACATGACAGGCTGCCCTGTGCGGCGCTACCTTCGTCGGAACAGCGCGGCGCAGGGCAGGAGAGACGTTCATGGGCGGACGAAACACGGTCGGGACCGGCACGGGCGCGGGTACCGGTACGGGTGCGGGTACCGGTGCTGGCGCCGGCGCCGGCGCGGACCCCGAGACCCGGTCCGGTCTGCTCTACGGCATCGGCGCCTACGCGATATGGGGCCTGGTCCCGCTCTACTGGCCGCTCCTGAAGCCGGCGAGCGCGGGCGAGATCCTGGCCCACCGGATGGTGTGGTCGTTCGTCTTCGTGGGCCTCGCCCTGCTGGTGCTGCGCCGCTGGGGCTGGGTGAAGGAGCTCGCGGCCAGCCCGCGCAAGCTCGGCCTGCTGACGATCGCCGCGACCGTCATCACCGTGAACTGGGGTCTGTACATCTGGTCGGTCAACAACGGCCAGGTCGTCGAGGCGTCCCTCGGCTACTTCATCAACCCTCTGGTGACCATCGCGCTCGGCGTCCTCGTCCTGAAGGAGCGGCTCCGCCCGGCCCAGTGGGCGGCGGTCGGCATCGGCTTCGCCGCCGTGCTGGTCCTGGCGATCGGCTACGGCCGCCCGCCGTGGGTCTCCCTGACGCTGGCCTTCTCGTTCGCCGTGTACGGCCTGGTGAAGAAGCAGGTCAACATCGGCGGCCTGGAGTCGCTGGCCGCCGAGACGGCCGTTCAGTTCCTGCCCGCGCTCGGCTACCTGCTCTTCCTCGGCTCGCAGTCCACGCTCGCCTTCGGCTCCGAGGGCGTCGGCCACATGGTGCTCCTCAGCACGACCGGCCTCGTCACGGCGATCCCGCTGGTCCTCTTCGGCGCGGCGGCGATCCGGGTGCCCCTCTCGACCCTGGGCCTGCTCCAGTACCTGGCGCCGGTCTTCCAGTTCCTCCTCGGCGTCGTGTACTTCCGCGAGGCGATGCCCCCCGAGCGCTGGGCCGGCTTCTCCCTGGTCTGGCTCGCCCTCACGATCCTCACCTGGGACGCCCTCCGCACCGCCCGCCGCAGCCGCGCGGCGATGGCCCGCGCGACGGAGGAGGCCGCCGCCCGGCTGGCGGACACGCCGGAGACGCCGGACGCCTCCCGCACGCCGGAGACGCCGGACGCCTCCCGCACGTCGGCGACCGACGTCCGCGCCTGAGGCTCCGCCGCGGGGCCGCGAATTCGGTGGCCCGAGCGGCCCTCCCCCGGCCACCCTGTACCCATGCCCACGCCCCTCCCCCCGGCCGGCCCCGAGCCGGCGCGCCGCGTCCGCGCGCTGCACACCGCCACCACGGTGACCGTCTACCAGGCGTATCCGCCGGAGATCGGGCTGCCCGCCGCGCGGGACGGCCGCTTCCCCGCGGCCTGGAAGCGGGACCGGATGACGTGGATCAAGCCGTCGTTCCTGTGGATGATGTACCGCTCCGGCTGGGGCACCAAGGAGGGGCAGGAGACCGTCCTCGCCGTGGAGATCACCCGCGAGGGCTTCGAGTGGGCGCTGCGGCACGCCTGCCTCTCCCACTACGAGCGCGGCTTCCACCCCGACCGGGCGGCCTGGCAGCGCGAGCTGCGCAGGGCGCCGGTGCGGGTCCAGTGGGACCCGGAGCGGGATCTGCGCCTCGCGCCGCTGCCGTACCGGTCGCTCCAGCTCGGACTCGCGGGCGAGGCGGCGGGGCGGTACGCGGACGAGTGGACGGTTTCCGTACGTGACGTGACCGGCCTCGCCCACGAGGCGCACGCCCTGGTACGCGCGGACGACCTGCCGGCCGCGGCGCGGCTCCTGCCACTGGAGACGCCGTACCCGGAACCGCCCGGCCTGCTGAACCGCGTCCGCCCCTGACCCCTCAGGGAAGGGCCGGCCAGGCCGGGGGCCGAGGCCCGTCACGACGGGACCCGGTGCCCGGGGCGCGGCAACCCGCCACAGGCAGGACCCGACAGCCCCCGGGCGCGGCGACCCGCCGCAGGCAGGGCCCGTCAAGCTCGGGCGCGGCCGCCAAAGGCAAAGCCCCGGCAGGCCCAGACGCGGCAACCCGTCAAAGGCGAGGCCCGCCACAGGCAAGGCCCGTTAACTCGGCGCGCGGAGGCCCCTCAAGAGGCGGTCCAGCGCGTGGGTCGTGGCCTCGGGGTCGCCGCCTCGGGCGATCCAGAGGGCGGCCTCGTTCATGGCGCCCGACAGGAGCCGGGCCAGCGGCTCAACGGGCTGGTCCGCGATGATGCCCGCCTCGGCGAGCGCCGTCAGGGCCTCCGTCAGGTGACGTGCGGAGGACTCCTCGTCCAGGGCCCGCCACTCGTCCCAGCCGAGCACGGTCGGCGCGTCGACGAGGAGGATCCGCCGGACCGCCGGATCGGTCCCGGCGTCGAGGAAGGCCCGGCAGCCGGCCCGCAGCTGCTCCCACAGGTCGTCGTGGCGCTCGGCGGCCGTCGCGACCCGCTCGCCCAGTTCCCGCTGGACCTCCGCGACGACGGCCCGGAAGAGTCCCGCCTTGCTGTCGAAGTGGTGGTACGCGGCGCCCTTGGTGACCCCGGCGGCCCGCGCCACCTCGGCGAGCACCACATGGTGGTAGCCGTCGGCGGCGAACCGGCGCCGCCCCTCGTCCAGCAGGGCCCGCCGCGTGGCCGCCCGCTGCTCCGCCCGGTTGACCGGCATCCCGAACACCGCCCTTCCCATTTCGCGTACCGGGGGTATGCTAGCCCTGTGTTTCACATACCCCGGGTATGTGAAATGCGAGGAAGCGATCATACGGAGGCCCGTCATGACCCATCCGCCCGCCACCGCGCTCCGCGGCTTCTACCCCGTGCTCGCCACCGGCGACGTCGCCGCCGCCCGCGACTTCTACACCCGGCACCTCGGCTTCGAGACGACCTTCGAGGCGGACTGGTACGTGAGCCTGCGCCGCCCCGACGCCCCCCAGTACGAGCTGGCGCTGCTCGACCACACCCACCCGACCGTCCCGGACGGCCACCGGACCGCGCTCCGGGGCGGCCTGCTGCTGAACTTCGAGGTGGACGACGTGGACGCCGAGCACCGGCGGCTCGTCACCGAGGCCGGTCTGACCGAGCTGCTGCCGCTGCGCACGGAGGAGTTCGGCCAGCGCCACTTCATCGTGGCCGGCCCGGACGGCGTCCTGATCGACGTCATCACCGTCGTCCCGCCGAGCGAGGAGTTCGCCGACCGGTACACCGACGGCGCCTGACCTCCCGGACGGACCCACCCGTTCCGGTGGCGGACCCGGCCCGCGTGCACAAGGCTCGGGAAGATGGAGCCACTTCCCCCGCCCCCGCCGCCCCCGCTGCACTGGAAACTCGTCGTCGACTGCGCCGACCCGCACGCCCAGGCCGCCTTCTGGGCCGCCGCCCTCCGGTACGAGGAGGAGGACCACAGCGACCTCGTGGGCAAGCTGCTCGCCGCCGGGGCCGTACCGGAGGGGATCACCGCCACCGTGCACGCGGGAGAGCCGGGGGAACGGCTCGGGTGGCACGACCTCGCCGGGGTCCGGCACCCGGACGATCCCGTCTCCGAGGAGAACGGCGCGGGACTCGGCCGGCGGATCCTCTTCCAGCGGGTCCCCGAGCCGAAGACGGTGAAGAACCGTCTGCACCTCGACGTGCACGCCCCGCCCGGCGGGCGGGACGCCGAGGTGGAGCGCCTGGAGGGGCTGGGCGCGTCCGTGCTGCGGCGGGTGGCCGAGCAGGGCGGCTCGTGGGTGGTGATGACCGACCCCAACACCTCTGACTACCAGTTCTGAGCTTACGCGCACGTCAGAGAACACAGAAGCCCCGCACGGCAGTTGAGCCGCACGGGGCGTTTTGCTGCCTGGCAGGGTCTACGCGCCCCGCTCCAGCTCTCCGGGCATCGGACCGGGGATCATAGGCACGGCGTGGCTCGGGCAGCCCCAGAGGACGACTCCGGGGCCACTCTGGCGTTCGACGTAGCCGACTTCCACGGGGGCGTACGTCCAGCGCTTGCAGCGGCAGCAGAGCGCCCCTCTCCTCGCGGACACGGACTCGGCGGCGAGGGCTTCGCGGGTCATGCGGTCACCCCCGTAGCGGCGAGGGTTTCGAAGTGGTCGCCCGCGTATCCGTACGCGTAGTCCACGCCGAGCGTGGCGAGGACGGCAGCAGTGCGCCGTTCGCGGATCACACCGAGGTCCATGGTGGTGTCCATCCGGCAGTACGGGCGGGTAAGCGCCACGTCTTCCCCACGGAGCGGGGTGTAGAGCGCTCGAACGTGCTCGGGGGTCGGGGTGGGCCACGGCTTAGCCCACGGGTCCGTCGGGGCAGGCTCGGGCAGCTCGGCGAGGAATTCGGCGGTGTGGCGTCCGGGCCGGCGAGGGGCCATGGCACGGACGACCGCGAGGACGAGCGCGGACCCGAGTCCGATGGCGGCGAGGGCGATAAGCTCACGCATGGTCGTTTCAGCTCCCTAAAGCTGTTTCGGCAAGCCCCGAGGGACCGGGCCTAATCGGTTCCTCGGGGCGTTTTTCGTTTCGACGGTAACCAACTCCTCTACCCTCGTCTACCCACGTATAGGAACGGCTCCCGCTGTGGCTGGTTGTCTACGCTGCCTTCTATGAGCCCGAGCATTGATTACGAAGCCCCGACACCGCCGTACCAGCAGATCGCGGCGGACCTCATCCGGGACATCGAGTCGGGCACGCTCGCGGTGGATCGCCCGATCCCCTCGGAGTCCGCATTGATCCAGCGATGGGGCGTGGCCCGGGACACCGCCCGCCGTGCCGTGCGGCACCTGCGTGAACTCGGCTACGTCTACACCGTGCCGCAGCGGGGCACCTACGTACGCGACCGCAGCGCGGACGCGCAGTAGGCCCCTCCGTGCACCCCTCGCGGCGAGTGCACGGACAACGTGGGAACCGTTCAGACGGGCACTCCGGGGTCGAAGTACTCCGGCGTACGGAACAGGCCGGCGAAGGTACCGGGGCCGTGCCGGTCGTCCAGCCACCCCGAGAGAGCCCCGGTCGCTCCGCTGATCACCGAGCGCAGGACAAGGGTGTGTAGGTCTTCCTGTTCCCCGGGAGCGAACTCGTCCAGGAACGACGCGTACCGCCAATTCACCCCCACTTCATAACGCCAGAGCGCCCCGGTGTAGCGCGAGACCTCGTCCGTGGACGCGTCGGCCGAAGCGGTCGACTCCTGCCCCGCCAGCGTTCCCGTCACGTCCCGGAACGCGAGCCGTCCCACCGCGTCCCCGGGTTCCTCCACCCCGACACGTGCCGCAGCCTCACGGGTGATGCGGCGGGCTTCCCTGTCGCACGCGCCCTCCATGACGACACCGAGATTGCGCGTGTGGGGCGCCCCCTTCGGGTCCGCAGCGGAGTACGTACGTCCCGAAGCGCGACGGAAGTTGATCCCGTACTGCGTCCGGACCAAGCGCCCGTCAACGTCCACGTACCGGCGGCGGGAGCCGTAGTGGAGGCAGTCATGCGCATAGGCCCGCAGCAGATCAAGTAGCGCCAAGTTCGCCCGCTCGGGAACGTCGCTCTCCAACGGACCGTGCATGGTGACCACCGCCACCATCTGCAAGTGCCGGTAACCCTGGTCGGGGTGGTGGAAGCCCCCGAACGCGCCGGGACGCGAGGACTCCGCTCCGACCAGCACCCGGTGTAGCGGGAGCATCTGGGAGAGTCCCAGTTCGGCGTATCGGTTCCACGCCATGTAGAAGCCGGCGTGGAAGACCCCCGTGTCCAGACCTGCCGCCTGCCATCGGGCCAGACGTTCCGTGGCGGTGCGGAACACGTGGTCGGGGTGGGCTGCGGTGAGGACGGCGGTGTCGGCCCGCAGGGAGGCCAGAGCCTCTGACGCCCGCGCGCCGACCACCGTTTCGTTCGGTGCCAGAGGGGCTACGACGGGGTGGTGCCCCTGATGAGCTGCCGGTGGGAGTCCTGCATCCCCTCCGGCAGGGAGTCCGGTTCGAACCACTGCGCCTCCAAGATCTCGAAGCCATCGATGGACAGCGTTCCTCCGGCGTGCAGTGCCTCGTAGGCGACCTCCACGCGGAGCTTGTAACCGCTCGTCACGCTCACCAGACGACCGGGCTTGACGATGAGTCCGGTCTCTTCCTTCACCTCCCGGACGATGGTCGCCGGGAACTCCTCGCCCTTGATCGCGTAGCCCGTGGGCAGTCCCCAAGGGCGCTCCGGCGGCCACATCCGGTGCTTGAGGAGGAGAACGCGCCCCTGGTCGTCGCGTACGACACCGGTGACGCCCACCATGAACTTGGCGTGGGCGAACCACAGGACGCGCCACTGCAACGGGCCCCGGATGAGCCGCCAGAGCCGGGCCACAACACGCTTCATGAGCAAGCCTTTCGAGGGGAACAGGTCCGCAGGGTTACCGGATACGGCACCAACCTGTCAGACCGTGAGCGGGTCACGTCCGCTCTGTGAAACCGACGCGCGCCCCGTCATTCCGCGAGGACGGCAACGACCAGAGCGAGCAGCAGGAGAGCAGCGGTCACCGTGACGGCCACGGCTTCCTTCACTCACGGGTCACCAGCGCCACGTACTCCAGCGTCACGGCGAAGACGGTGTGGCCCGTCGTGACCGTGTGCGCTTCACACCCACCCGACGACACGTCGGCCGGTGTCGGCTCCGACTCCCAAGCACACCCGCCGCCCAGGCAGCGAGCCGTCATGGTGACTTCGGACTCCCGCCCGGGATGCTTGGCCATGCGGTAGACCGGGACCGCGACAGCCGGCGCCGTAGTCACGGAGCACACTCCCTGATCGTCAACTTCGGTTCTTCATGCGGGTGATTACATATCTCGACGCGGTAGTCCGCAGCCGCCGACTCGTCGCGCACGCGGACGCTGTACCGCTCTCCCTCCGCCGCGAGTGCACATATCGTGCAGCCCGGGACGGGTACGGCGGGCGGGACCGACGTCATCGGAAGGGTGATCGGGGACTCGGCGTAGGTCCGTGTTCTGTCGGTCCTCACTCGGGCATCCCCGGGGTCCCGCTCCGGATGGCTCGGCGCATCCCGTTCTCCTCCGAGACCCGCGCCATGAGGGCGACCAGTACGGGCGAGTCTTCGGTGGCGCCGGTCGGCACGGCCTGGTCGTGCCCGGCGTCGTCGATCCGGTCTCCGTCGGGCACCTGCGGGCGGTCCGCACTCGTTACCGGGTCTGCCGGGGGGCCATTCATCACGGCTCACCTCCTTTACGGGAACGGCTCGTTCCCGCCATGCGCTGATCTCTTGCGTACGAAGAGCAAACCGCGAAGCACGCTTGAACCGGTACCGTTACGGGGAGGGCAAACCATAAGACTCATAAGCGCCGGGGGTTGTCGTGCCCAGAGCTTCCGAACGACCGCGCAATGAAGGTCTCTGCACCCTCCTTGAACAGGCGGGATACTCGGAAACGAAGTTCGCCCATGCCGTGAACCGAGTTGCTGCCGAAGCCGGTCTGACGGTGGACTACCGCCAACCTTCCGTTTCGCAGTGGAAGCAGGGCGGGCAGCCGAAACCCCAGATCAGACCCGTGATCATTGCCGTTCTGGAACGGAAGCTAGGGCGCCCGGTCTCTTACGCGGAAGCGGGCTTGCAGCGGCCTGCCGGGGTAGCTGCCGATCCCGGGCGTGCCACCGTGGATTCTCTTATCGACCTCGGGAAGGAAGATATGGACCCGTCCCGCCGTAAGCTGCTCACGACGACTCTGTACTCCGCCGCCCTCACCGTTCCGGCCTTCTCCGCGCTGACGACCACGGCGCACGCAGAGGACCAGGGAAGGCTCACCAGGCCCACGGGCCGCATCGGTCAAGGTGAGGTCGAGACCGTCCGACGGATGACGGACAAGATCGCCGACATTCTCGATGATCTCGGCGGCGGGCACGCCCGCCCGATGGCATCGGCGTTCCTCGTCAACACTGTTGGCGGGTACCTGCGCGCGGCGGCTCCGGACGCCGTACACCGGGACATGCTCTCCGCCGCGTCGGATCTCGTCTACCTCACCGGGTGGATGGCGATGTACGAGCGCGCCCACGGTCTGGGGCAGACCTACTACCTGCACGCTCTCGATCTCGCTCGGGAGTCCGGCGACCAGCTCACGTACTGCCGGACCCTGCGCGGGATGAGCTTGCAGGCATCGCACCTGCGCTACGGCCGGCGAGCCCTGGAGTTCGCGGACTCTGCGGCGGAGGCGGCTCCGACCGGCGCGGCCGGTCCCCGTCTCGTGGCGTTCCTGCGGGGTCAGCAAGCCCACGCCTCCGCCATGGTCGGCGACCGGCGGACGGCCGTCGTTCGACTCCGGGAGGCAGAAACCGCGCTCTCGCGGGCGGACTCGCGGCGCGACGCCGTGGGGGGCTACGACCGTGCCGCGTTCCTGTTCCACGTCTCGCACGTCCACTACGAGGGGCGGGACCTGGAGGGTTCGATCAAGGCACTCAAGTCCTCCATCCGGGTCATGTCCCCTTCGGAGCGTCAAGGCCGACTCCACGCGCACGCGGTGCTGGCACAGCGGCAGCACGAACACGGGCACCTGGAAGAGTCGTGCCGTACGTGGGGGCGCTTCCTGGACGACTACGAAGTGCTCTCCACCGCGCGCGGCGACGAGCATTTCGGCAAGCTTCGGGCACTCACGATGCCGCGCAATTCTTCCGTCGTTCGGGAACTTCACGAGCGCGTGCGCGAAGTCGCCAAGCTCAAGGCCGCGTGAATTTCTGAACGCAGAAAGCCCCGCCAGCCTCACGAAAGAGGACTGGCGGGGCGATCAGCATTCCGCGAAAACGCTCAAATGAGCCATGCGAAAAAAACGCCTCCCTGCCGTGCTTCCAGGGCTCGGGGAGGGGGTCACCCCCTGGTCGGGGGGGGCGGGCAAGCGAGGACGGACACGCTCGGCAGCCCATCCGCCCGGCTGGTGCTTCGCGGTCTCACGCGAGTGACACGACGTGCACAGCGGACGAAGCCGATGCCACGCGTCCGGGTCGGACACGCCACGTGCGACCAGCGAGCGACGCGACTCCGGGAAGTGGTCAGCCACCGTCGCCGGCTTCGTGCACAGCACGCACCACGGATGGGCGTAGAGGTAGCGGCGCCGGATGTTCGGCCACCGTCGCCCGTACGCGCTCGTCCCCGGTGTCTCCCGCAGTGCGTTCGCCTCACGCTCGTGAGCGGCACAGCGGCCACCACGGGCCGTCAGCTCAGGGCACCCGGGTACCGAGCAAGGGGGGCGGGGTCTACGCGGCATGGGTACCTCCAAAAGCGGAGTCGTTCACCCGATGGGGTACGTGCACCAGACGACAGAAGGTGATGGGATTGGCGTGTTGCGTAACCATCGGAGAAAGATGTCGGAGACGACTGACGTACAGAGAAAGGCAGGGCACCGTGTCGCACGACGACTCCACCCCCGCGACTCCGGCCACGCTGAGTCTCGTAGAACGCGATGGCGTGACCGTCATCGAGGCGTCAGGGGGAACACTGCTCCCCGAGCGCCTGATCGTGGTTGATGCCAGCGGCAATACCGTCGCGGTGTACGAAGGCTCCACACCCACGCATTCCCGGGGCTTGCTCGACAAGGTCTTTGGGAATCGATTCGATTACACGCTCGACGAGGGAGTCAGGTAACCCACACGCTCGCCGACTTCACCCGGTCCCTGAGTACTCCACGAGCTCTTCAGACCGTCCCGGACCCGGAGCCAAGATCTTCGCGGGACGCCCTTAGCGAAGCAGGACTCTCCCCGTCCGCACCGTGCGCGGGGAACCGAACTCCGTGCTCGTCTTGAGCTGGTGACACCCCCGGCACAGCACTTGAACGTTGCCGTCCGTGTCGGTCCCTCCCATCGAGAGGGGCCGCACATGGTCCACGTCCACGTCCGCCGCGGGGAAGTCGCCTAGGCACCAGTCGCACCACGCGGAGCCCCGTGCGTCGATACGGCTCCGGAGCCGGGCCGCAGCAGCGTTCCGGGCCGCTCGTCGTTGTGTCTGGGCGCTCGCCGGCCGAAGGATCGGACACAGCGGGGGCTGCGCAAGGTGGCACAGCCCCCGTGCTCTGCCTTACGACCCCTGCACTACGCGGGGGTCGTTCCCTTCGGCGGGACGGTCGGCGGATCGATAGGCGAGCCATCCGGTAGACGCGGCGTGACATCCACGATCACGACGCCGCCAGGGTTGACAGGATCGCGCATGGCCTGGACGCCGCGCGGCATCACGGTTCCCCCTTTCAGTATCGAGCCCGTGTCGGACCAGAGCGGCCGTCCCTGCGCATCGCGAGGGAAGTACGGGTAATCCCCCTCCGGGCCGGGGTCCAGCGCGTCAACAGCCATCGTCAGTCCTGTTCAGCAACGAAGGCTTCGCGCTGCGCGTCCAGTTCCTCGGAGAACTTGGCTCCCAGCGCTGCGGCCTGCTTCTCTACTGCCCGCTGGATCTCGTCCAGGATCTCGGCGTCATACCAGCGCTGTTCAGGCACCGTCACCACCTCGCGCAGCGCCGTCTGGGCACGCTGCGCCTCAGTGAGAACGTGCCCTCGCTTGTAGCGGGCAGATCGGTACTCGACGTACGCCGCGAACCACGGCTCCGCGGAAAGAGCATCGAGGAACCGCGCATGGGCGTCATCGCCGGAGTTCGCGGCTTCGTCCGCACGGTCCCGCCATGTGGCAACCACGTTGCGGTTGTACTCCCCCTCTCGTTCGTTGCGGCGTGCTGTTTCTGCTTCCCGCGCAGCGTCCAACTGAGCCTGCGCGTCAGCAAGCGGGCCGGACAGCTTCTCCGCCTGCGCACGCAGCTTCGCCACCCGCTCGGCAGCCTTCTCAATCTCGGTAGCCATACTCACTTACCCCCGTTGGTCACATCGCGGCCGTGCTCGGCAGCCAGCTTCTTGTCCTGCTCGTAGTAGCCGAGACTCATCCGCACGGTCGGGCTCAGACGGTCGAACGTCCCGGGGTTCGACACCTTGAGCGCAGCCAGCTCCTCCATGCGCTCATCCCGCTTCCAGGCATCCGCCTGGATCTGTCCCTTGTTCCGCGGACCGTCCAGAAATCCCGCTCCACTCAAAATCGCGCTCATGGTCTATCTCTCCTGTCTTCTGCCGATCTGCGGCGCTACCGCCACCGAACCCGCTTGCTTCGCGGGGTGCTAGTGGGTTGTAGGGCCCAGAGGATTCCCGCGGCTCCCTGCGGTGCACAGCAGTCCGCTTTCACTATGTAATAGGGAGCAACGGATTCCCGCGTCCCTCGGGAGCTGTCGTCGGGCCCACTTCCGGAAGTAGTAGGGACGGGCAGATTCCCTCATCGACGGGACATGACGGGATGGCGTTTCGATGCACGGTTTGGTTTTCTCCTTATTTTTTCTTGTGCATACGAAAAAATAGTCTGAACCGTCATACCGTCATGGCTCGGCCCGCTGGTCGGCCCCGTGTGGGGGGGGCACA
Source organism: Streptomyces sp. NPDC085460 (assembly GCF_044541975.1). Lineage (NCBI taxonomy): Bacteria > Bacillati > Actinomycetota > Actinomycetes > Kitasatosporales > Streptomycetaceae > Streptomyces > Streptomyces sp. NPDC085460. The sequence goes on along the minus strand of NZ_JBITTO010000002.1, from coordinate 152,904 downwards.
GCAAAGCCCCGGCGGTCCGCGAGGGACTACCGGGGCTCGGCTCGGTCGGTACGGCCGTCCGCTCACGCAGCCGTGAGCACTCGTTCTTCGCTCGTCTCCGGGAACCGTACGGCGCTGCCGGGGGCCGGGGGCGCTTCGTGTCGGCGCTCGGCTTCCTGGTCTCCAGCCGTGTCGGTGACGGCTTCCGCGGCGGGGTCCAAGTCTCCGCGCATGGTGAAGTCCACTCGGCGTGTGTCCAGCTTCCGCCACCCGCCACGGGTGCCGCGCCGCACATCGAGACGAACGCCCGCTTCGGTGAGCATGGCTCGCCGGCCCGCGGTGTCCTTCTCGGCCCACTCGTCGGCGAACGTGCGGCCGGTCGGGGTGACGACTCGGCTCGGCTCTACCTTCTCGGCGGCTTCCAGCAGAGCTATGCGGGCATCTAGCGCGTCCGCGCGGCGCTGCCACTCGGCGGCCGCGTGCTTGGACTTCTGCCGCCCCTTCTGTTCCTGGTGCTCGGCGAACTCGGCGACCGTGGCAAGCAACTCCGGCTCGGGGTCGTAACCCGGGATCTCAACCACATGCTTGGTCTGGATCGGGCCGACCAACCGCAGGAACTCGGCGGTCACGTACTCGTCCGCCCAGTCCGCGCGGATGTTGGAGGGCGCTTCGCAGACGTCTCCCCGGGCGTGGCTGTTGCACTTGTAGTTGCCGCCCTTGCCTTCCTGCTTGCTGAGGTACATGCGGCCCCCGCACGCATCGCAGTGGATCACGCGCAACAGCAGCGCGTCCGTGTCGTGCCGCTCGCGGTTGTCGATGCTGCGGGAGTCGAGCACGGCGACGATCGCGTCGAACTCCGCGCGGGTCATGATCGGCTGTTCGGTCTGCATGACCGGGTTGCCCTCGGTGTCCCGCACGGGCTTGCCCTGGTGCATCTTCCAGCCGAGCAGCGATTCGTTGCGCAGCATCCGCGTGATGACGGCGGGGGTCCACTTGAAAACCGACCGAACGACGGGCGTCCCCTTGGCCCCGCCGGTCCTCCCGCCCTTCTCGCGCTTCATCTTCACGGCCCAGTGATCACGAGGGCTCGGAATCCCGTCTGCGTTGAGACCCGCAGCGATGGCCGAGACGGTCAGGCCGTCGAACAGCTCCCGGACGATCCGTTCGATGACCTCCACGGCGTCCGGGTCGGGGACGAGCGTCCACCCGATTCCGCCGTGCTCGGTAGGCATCGGAGCAGGCATGTAGCCGTACGAGGGGCGCCCACCACCGCGCCATCGAAGCGGCATCCTCCGGATGGCCCCCAGGGCACCCGTAACGCGATCCTTGATGCTCTGCGACTCGACCTGTGCGGCAAAGGCGAGCATGAGCATCATGAGTTCGCTCATGGGGTCCATGGGGTTACGGAAATCCAGAACCATCGGGCCCCCGCCGATGCCCTCGGCGAACAGCAACACCTTTCGGTGCTTCCTCGCCCACTCGGCAAGGTTCTGCATGTCGCTCATGGACCGGATGGCGCGGTCGAAGCGCCACCACACCAACACGTCGAAGTCGTCCGGTCGGGCGAGCCAAGCCCCAAGGGCGGGACGGTCGAACGGGGACACCTTGGACGCGGACACGTCCAAGTCCACCGCTTCACGGAGCTGGTCACCCTCGCCGAAGCTGATGTTGTGCGCGGCTGCCGCTATGTCGTCGGCCTCGCGCTGCCGCTCGGGGCTGGTGGTCTCATCGGTGAGTACGGACAGACGGACACACCGCACGCCCCGAAGGGTCTCGGTGTAGACCGTGCCCGCAAGAGGATTCAGGGGTTCACGAGTAAGGGTGTTCATGCTCCTTGTAGGGAGCAAGGAATTCCCGGAAGCATCCTTGACCAGCACCGACGTACCCACGGCAACACTCCAGAACTACTAGTTCCGTGTGTTGGGAGACCCCGAGGGGAACGAGTTCTGCGTGCAGTGAGCGGGTGCGTGCATGCGGTCGACGGAGCCCGTACGCCCCCGGAGGCGTACGGGCTCCGGCTCACAGGGCGAGCAGCGCCCCGTGGGCCACGTCCGGCACGCCCGGGTCCCGGAGCGGTCGCAGGGCGAGCCGCATCAGGGCGAGGGCGTTGTCGTCGCCGGCGATCCGGTTGGCGCTCAGCTCCCCGCAGGACCGGCACTCGTGGACGAGCAGCCACTCCCCGTCGGGCCGCACGGAGACGCTGAGCGGCACCATCCGGCCCCGGCAGGCGGCAGCCCGGTCTCCGGGGACGCGGCCGTCCACGTGCAGGCTGGCCAGACAGTGCGGGCAGTGGTTGCGGTGCGCCGTGCCGGGGGCGGTCAGCGGCACGACGAGCCGGCAGCCGACGCACCGGAAGTCCTGCTCCCGGTGGCCGCTCCGCTGCCCGTGCAGGACGTCCTTGCGCCGCTGGACGCGGCGGCGGTCGTCGGTACGCGTGCGGCGGGCCATGTCACAGGTCCCCGAACGCTTCGAGCGGGAACGGCGGCTGGGCCAGTGGCCGTACCGCCATCCGCATCAGGATGAGCCGGTTGTCGTCCTCGGCGACAGGGCTGGAGGTCAGCTCGTCGCAGCGCACGCAGCGGTGGACGATCATCCAGTCCCCGGTCCGCAGCACGGCGATGGAGATCGGCGTCATCCGCGCCTCGCAGTCGCTCGGCCCGCCCTCGACGTGGTCGTGGACGTGCCGGGAGTGCAGGCAGGACGGGCAGTGGTTGCGCCGCTGTCCGCCGGCGGCGTGGGCGTGGACGGTGAGTCCGCACCACACGCAGGTGAAGGTGTCGATGGTGATGGTCACCCGGAGGCTCCTTGCTGAGGAATCGTCACTGACAGCAGGAGTCGGCCGAGCGGGCCTCGCGGGGGGGGCGGCGCCGGGTTCTAGGCGGCGGCGGTGGGGCCGGTGCGATGCGCGCTCGGCGCGGGCCGGGTCATAGAGCACCCTCTCGATGGGCCCGGTGGGGCCCGGTCGTACGGCGGACGGTTCGGGCCCGACAGTAGACAGCCCGCCGCGCCCGCCGCCACCGTTTTTCCGACGAGGACCACCGGGTCGGGCCACCGGCGCCGGGTCGGACTACGGCCGCAGGACCGGACTACGGCCGCCGGACCGGACTACGGACGCCGAGCCGAACCACGGACGCCGAGCCGGGCTACGGACGCCGGACCTCGAAGAGGAAGCAGCCGTACTCGACGGCCCTGACGTGCACGAGCGCGGTCGCCGGGTCGGCGAAGGCGTCCGCGAACGCCGCCTCCAGGCCGGGGAGTTCGACGAGCCGACCGCCGAGGATCCGCCCGTCGGCGCCGTACCGGCGGACGGTCCGGCGGGCCCCCGCGTGCTCGAAGGGATACCCCTCGCCGCCGTCGGGGCCCGCGCACTCCTCCGCGTGCACGAAGACCGGGCCGACCTCGTCGTACGCCCCCGGTTCCGCGCCGGTGGCGGCGGCCCACCGGCGCAGCGGCGCGTACGAGACGAGCGCGATCCGCTCCCCCGCGCGGGCCCGCCGCAGACAGCAGCGCAGCGGCTCGCCGCCCTCCGGCGCGGTGAACGGGCGGCAGGGCCGCCCGGCGTCGTCGGCGGTCCGGAGGCCGGCGAGTACGGCGGGCCCGACGGCCCGGGGCGTGAAGAGGCTCATGCGACCAGGGTCGGCCGGAACCCCCCGTCCCGCTGGCGGGATTCGGACCACACGCTCGGGACGGGACGCGCCGGGGTCAGCGCAGGGCGAGCGCGACGATCTGGGTGACCGCGTCCGCGGCGAAGTTGTCGTCGCTGACGAGGATCAGCGTCCGCTCGCCGGAGGGCAGGACGGGGCCCCAGGTCATGCCCTCGGTGTTGTCGACGGTGGAGAGGCCGAGGGTGTGGAAGTCCGCGACGAGCGTCTTCCGCATGGGGCGGACGGGCTGTCCGGCCAGGGAGTCCACGGCCCGCACGTCGGTGGCGCCGCGCGTGGTGGCGTCGTACAGGCGGACCTTGTACCCGGAGCCGGCGACCCAGGTGCGTTCGAGGACGAGGTAGCGGTTCGGGTCGTCGGGGAAGGCGAGGAGGGACGGGACGCCGGTGTCGGGGCCCCACGGGCTGGTCGGGTCGGACTCGGCGAAGATCTTCTCGATCGGGTACGCGAACTGGCCGAGGACCCGGCCGGCGCGGGTCTGCCGCGTGACGCGGACGAGCGCGCCGTGCGTCGTGTCCGGCACCGGCCCGTCCTGGACGAGCGGGCCCTCGATCGCGCTGGTCACCACGGAGCCGCGGGCGCCGAAGGTGAGGGCTTCGACGGCCTGGTTGCGGCGCGGTCCGCTGTCGGGCGTGATCGTGTAGTTCTCCGGCAGCCGCAGCGAGCCGCGGTGGCTGCCGTCGGGGGCGGAGATCTCGATGGACGGCTGGATGACCGGCGGGCCGGCGACGGCCGGGCGGTCGCCCTCCTGGCCCCACCAGTAGCGGCAGGTGAGCGGGTCGACGCGGATCTCCTCCGGGTCGATGGCCTTGCCGTCGTTCAGGGCGGGCGACGGGTAGACCGTTCCGTCCGGCTGGAGGAAGGGGCGGGTCGCGGTGAAGTCGACGGAGTGGACGCCTCCGGCGTCGACGTCGAGTTCGGCGGTGTAGAAGCGCGCGGGCTGGAGGAACGAGCGGTCGTCGCTGATGAAGACGTAGGCGCCGGTGCAGCGGTCGCGGTCGATGCCGGAGAGGCCGCCGACCGTGGTGCCCTGGAAGTCGAGCTTGTGCGGGACGATCTTCTCGCCGAGCAGGCGGGCCTGCACCGCGCGCTTCGACTCGGGTGCGGGGCCGCCGGGTTGGGGTGCGGCGGCCACGACGGGGGCGAGCGTGGACGTCAGGAGCACGGCCGCGACGCAGGCGCGGCGGATCAGGGAGGAGCTCATGCGGATGATCATTTCCCGGTCCGCACCGGCCCCACAGTCACCCACGCGAGTGGTCCTCCCGGCCGCCCGGTCCGACGATCGGACGGTCGGACGGTCGGACGGTCGGAAGGGCGGACGACCGGCTCGACTACCGCGTCCCGCCCACGGGTTCGATGCGGCGGCGCAGCAGACAGAACTCGTGGCCCTCCGGGTCGGCGAGGACGTACCAGCTCTCCTCCCCCGTCTGCCCGACGTCGGCCGGTACGGCGCCGAGCGCGAGCAGCCGCTCCAGTTCGGCGTCCTGGTCGCGGTCGGTGGCGCTGACGTCGATGTGCAACCGGAGCTTGCCGGTGCGGGGTTCGGCGGAGGGGCTGAGGACGAGGGTGGGCTGCGGGCCGCCGAAGCCGGCGCCGGGCGGCCCGATCTCGATGCTCCCGTCGTCCTCCCGGTTCAGCTCGACGTAGCCGAGGACGCCGCTCCAGAAGGCGGCGAGGCGCTCGGGGTCGGCACAGTCGAGGACCAGTTCACTGATGCGGCATGCCATGCGGGACAGCGTAGTGAGACGTCAGAGCCCGGCGGCGATCCCGGCCAGGACACGCGCGAGTTCGCGGGGGCGGGTGGTCATCGGCCAGTGGCCCGAGTCGAGGTCGGCGTAGGTGAGGCGGCGGGCGCGGGCGAGTTCGGGGCTCTCGCCGGCGGCGATCCACTCCCGCGCCTGCTCCGGGCCGAATTCGGGGCAGACGAGCACGGTGGGGACGTCGAAGCGGCGTGCGTCGGTCAGCCGGACCACGCCCCTGGCGACCCCTGCGGGGACGGGGACGGCGGCGGAGGCGAAGCGGTCCCGGGCGGGTTCGTCCAGGTCGGCGGCGTCCGGGCCCTCGAAGGGGGCCCAGCCGGGGAAGGCCATGACCCCGTCCTCGACCGGGAAGAAGTCGGCGTACGGCGTCCCGTCGGCGGCCGGGAAGCCGCCGATCAGCGCGACCCCGGAGGGCTTCCCGGGCCGCGCGTCGGCGGCCGCCCAGGCCAGGCTCGCCGCCGCCGAGTGGCCGACGACCAGCGGCTTCCCGTGCGCCGCGTCGACGGCCGCGAGGACGGCGTCCAGCTGGTCGGCCAGGGTCGCGGAGGTGTCGCCGTCGCCCTGGCCGGGGAGGGCGACCGGCACGGGGCGGTGGCCGAGGGCGGTGAGCTCGGGCACGACGTCGTCCCAGGCGGAGGCGGGGAGCCAGAGGCCGGCGATGAGCAGGATGTCCACGGTGGTTCTCCCTCGGCGGGCGGGGCGGTGCGTCCGGACCGGCACGCTAGCGGGCGGGTGTGACAACGCGATCCGGCCCCGTCCTCACCCGTCCAGCCTGATCGCGTTCTTGGCGCGCTCGACGGACTCCTCGGAGGCCGGACCGCCGGGGTTCTCGGTGGCCAGGGCCTGGTTGAGCTCGGCGAAGGGCCGCATCCGCTCCTCGTAGGAGGCGTAGGCGGCGAGGTGGTCGCCGTCGTGCAGGGCGAGGGATTCGGCCAGGACGTACGCGCCGACCAGGGCGAGGCTGGTGCCCTGCCCGGAGAGCGGGGAGGGGCAGTAGCCGGCGTCGCCGAGCAGGGTCACCCGGCCGCGCGACCACCCGTCCATGCGGATCTGCGCCATGGCGTCGCAGTAGAAGTCGGGGGCCTCGCGGGCGGCCTCGGCCAGCCGCGCGCCCTCCCAGCCCAGCGCGCCGAGCCTCGAGACGACCGTGCGCCGCAGGGCGTCGCCGGTGCGCGAGGCGGGGGCGAGCGGTGCGGACTCGAAGCCGAAGGCGATCCTCAGCTCGGTGTTGTCGCGCACGGGCATGATGCCGAAGCCGGCGTCCCCGTCCCGCAGCCACACCTGCCAGTCCTCCAGGGCGAGGAAGTTGTCCGTGCCGAAGACGGAGAGGTAGCTGCCCAGGTGGTGGGCGTAGCGCTCCTCCGGACCGAAGGCGAGGCGCCGCACGGTGGAGTGGAGGCCGTCGGCGCCGACGACGAGGTCGAAGCGGCGGGACGGGCCGTGCGCGAAGTCGGCGCGCACGCCCGCCTCGTCCTCCTCCAGGGCGGTGAGGCCGTCGCCGAAGACGTACTCGACCTCGGCGCGGGTGTGCTCGTACGCCATCCGCACCAGGTCCTCGCGCAGGACCTCGATGTCCTCGCTGTCGAGCCGGCCGCTGCTGAAGGTGGCCTCCGTGGAGCGGTGGACCTCGTTCCCGTACGGGTCGAGGACGGACATGCCGCGCATCCGGGTCCGTACGGCGCGCGCCCGGTCCAGGAGGCCCGTGCGCGCCATGACGTCGAGGGCGACGCCCCGGACGTCGACGGCCTGGCCGCCGGCCCGCGGGGCGGGGGCGCGCTCCACGACGGTGGGCTCGAAGCCCCGGCGGCGCAGCCAGTGGGCGAGGACGGGGCCGGCGATGCCGCCGCCGGAGATGAGCACGGTCTTGCTGGTCTTCATGGGGAGCTCCTTGGGTGATTCGTACGGTGTACGCGTCTGAACGTACGTCGTACGCGCAGCCCCTTCAACAGCTCAATTCCCGCCCTGTACTAGCTCAGAACCCCTCCCTCCCGACATCGCCACTGCTACCCTCTGCCCTAGTACAGGCCAGAGAGGGAGCGATAGTGACCCAGATCACACATCCATCGGGCGACCCGCCCTACCTCCGCATCGTCGGCGAGTTCCGGCGGCGCATCGCGGCCGGCGAACTCGCTCCCGGGGACCGGCTCCCCTCGACCCGCCGGATCGCCGAGGAGTGGGGCGTGGCCCTGGCCACCGCCACCAAGGCCCTGACCACCCTCCGCCTGGAGGGCCTGGTGGAGGCCCTCCCCCGGGTCGGCACGATCGTCGCGGAACCGGCCGCCGCCGCCCCCGCCCCCGCCGCGCGGCAGCAGACCCCCCGTACGCGGGAACAGGAACTGACCCTCGACCGGATCGTCCGCACCGCCGTCGAGATGGCGGACGCCGAAGGACTGACGGCGCTCTCCATGCGCGGGGTCGCGGCCCGGCTCGGCGTCGCCCCGATGTCGACCTACCGGTACGTGCCGAGCAAGGAGGAGCTGGTCCTCCTCATGGCGGACGCGGCGTTCGGCGAGGAGTCGTACCCCGCCGACGCGCCGGAGGGCTGGCGGCCCCGCGTCGAGCTGGGCGCGCGGACGATGTGGCGCCTGTACCGGAGGCACCCGTGGCTGGCGCAGCTCGGCTCGCTCAGCCGGCCGCTGCTCGTCCCCCGCCTGCTCGTCCACGGCGAGTGGATCCTGGCCGCCCTCGACGGCCACGGGCTGGCGCCCACGGAGCTGTTCGACATCCACGTGCTGATCTACAGCCACGTCCAGGGCCTCGCCGTCCACCTGGAGCGCGAGGCGCACGCCGAGGCGGCCACCGGCCAGTCCGAGGACCAGTGGATGGACAGCCGCGCCCCCGACCTCCGGGCCCTCTCGGAGTCCGGCCGCTTCCCGGCGTTCACCAAGGTGGTCGGCGGCTTCGAGAACGGCTACGACCTGGACCTCGACGCCCTCTTCGAACGCGGCCTCAGGGCCCTCCTCGACGGCCTGACCCCCGTCGTCGAGGGGGGCGCGCCGGCGTGACCCCCACACCTCGCCTCGCCACCGAACGCCTGGTGCTGCGGCGCTGGCGGGCGGCCGACCTCGCGCCGATGGCCGCGATCAACGCCGACCCCGAGGTCATGCGCTGGATCGGCGACGGCTCAACCCGCGACGAGGCGGCGACCCTGGCGGGCATCGAGGCGGCGGAACTCCTGTGGGAGGAAAGGGGGTTCGGGCTGTTCGCCGTGGAGGAGCGCGCCACCGGCCGGTTCGCCGGCTTCACCGGTCTCGCCGTCCCGCACTTCCTCCCGGAGCTGCTGCCCGCCGTCGAGATCGGCTGGCGTCTCGACCGCGCCTGCTGGGGCCGGGGCCTCGCCACGGAGGCGGCGCGGGCGGTCCTCGCGTACGGCTTCGAGCGCTGCGGCCTCGACCGGATCGTGAGCGTCGCGCAGACCGGCAACGACGCCTCGCTTCGGGTCATGGCGAAGCTCGGCATGCGACGGTGGCGCGAGACCGTGGACCCCGGCTCCGCCCGCCCGGTCCAGGTCCACGTCGCCACGGCGCCTTGACCTCAAGCAAAGTTCAGGTCCTACCGTCGTCGTGACCCGTCAGGCAGAGGAATGGCAGGAGGACGTCATGGGTGGGACGCGCGAGGAGTACACGCGGGAGGAGCTGGCGGCTCAGCCCGTCGGCGCGTGGGCCGGGCTCGCCGCCCGGCTGGTGGTCGGGGCCCTGCGGGAGCAGCTGGCGGTGGAGGACCTGACCCAGCCGCACTGGTGGACGCTGAACCACGTGGGCGGGAAGCCGGGCGTGTGGAACCGTACGACGCTGGTGGAGCTGCTGGCGCCGTGGGACGACCGCAGGACCGACTTCGACGCCGTCTTCGACGACCTGGTCGCGCGGGGCTGGCTGACCGAGGACGCAGGCCGGATGACCCTGACCGAGGAGGGCGAGGCCGGTCGCGTACGGGCGAGGGAGCGCAACGCGCGCGTCCGCGAACGGGCCCACCAGGACGTCTCCGACGCCGACTTCGCGACCACGATCGACGTCCTGCGCCGCATGGTCGCCAACATGGGCGGCGACGGCGACCTCCCCCGGTGACTCAGGCCCCGTCCTCACCGAAGCGGTAGACCTCCAGGCAGTAGTCGAAGCCGGACGCCTCGAAGAGGTCCACGTCCTCGCGGCGCGTGTACGCCTCCAGGCCGGCGGCGACGTGCCAGCGCGCGCCGTCGTACCAGAAGACGCCGCCCGCGTAGTGGATCGTCCGGCCGGTGGCGGGGTCGGTGAGGTTCAGCGACTCGTAGTTCTCGGGGCGGTCGCGGACGAGGGAGACGAGGGGCTCCGGGACGCCGTCGTAGAAGGACTCCTGGAGCGCGTAGTCCTCCTCGGCGTAGAGGTTCAGCTCCGACTCGTGGTCGAAGGTCAGGAGCATCGCCCGGCCGTCGTCGGCGAAGTACCAGACGGCGGACTGCCCGCCCCCGTCGTTCCAGGCGAGCCGCCGCGCGCCGGGCACCGTCACCGGCTCGATCCCGGCCCGCTCGTCCACGAGCTCCGCGCGGCGCCGCACCTCCGGGAGGGGCGTCGCCGCGAGGGCGTCCCATGTCGTGTTCTTCATGCCGTCACGGTACCCAGCGCCTCTGACAGCCCGGTGTGACAGCCCCGTGACTGCGGCCCGTCAGACGGGCTGGGTGGCGAAGACGAAGAAGCCGTCGCTGGTACGGACGACGGCGTGGCCGTCCGTCGTGAACGCGGGCATGTTCTCGATGTCCTGGGCCAGCAGCTTCTTGTCGTCGGCGTCCAGCGCGGCTCCCGCGCCGTCCAGGTGGGCGTAGAGCACGCCGTTGCCCGGGAGGGCGACCGGCCTGATCGACACCTCGTCGTCGGCCTGGCGCCACAGCTCCTTGCCGGTCTCCGTGTTCCAGGCGACCGCTCCGCCGCCGTACTGCGTCACGGCCGTCTTGCCGTCCGGGGCGACGGCGCTGCCGTCGTCGTCGATCGTGACGGTGACCTCGGCCGCCGGGCCCTCGGCCAGCCGGCGCCCGCTCTTGAGGTCGACCACGGTCATGACCACCTCGGAGGCCCCGTACAGGGACCATTCGAGGAGGGCCTTGTCGCCCTGGAAGGGCATCAGCCGCGCGCTGGTCGCCTTCTCCTTCGTGACCTTCCCGGCGAGCGCCGCCGGCGGCGGGAGGGTCTTGGTGTTCCACACCTTGGCGTCGGTACGGACGTCCTTCACGGTCAGCCACTCCGCGGAGGGCTGGAAGGAGATGTCCTGCTCGGAGGAGTAGCCGAAGCCGGGGCCGACCGCGTTCTCCAGGTCGACGGCGGACTCGGTCTCCACCGGCGCCCCGCCGCCGATCGGCGTGAACGTGGTGCCGGAGCTGCTGCTCTCCACGAGGTGGCCGTTCCGGAGCGGGGTGGACATGTGGTCCTCCCCCTCGAAGGAGGAGCTGCCCAGCTTCGCGCCGGACGGCGCGTACATGGTCAGCTCGGCCTTGGTGGTCGCCTTCTTCAGGCCGTCCGCCGGGGTCTCGATCAGCTTGCGGACCAGCACGGCCGGCGAACCGTCCGTCCACTCGCCCACCTGCACGAGGGCCCTCGTCGGGTCGTACGTGGACCCCTCGTCGTCCGGGTCCGGCAGCTCGAACTTCGCCCGCTCCTGGCCCGTCTTCGCGTCGAGGAGCCGGGCGACGAGCATCTCCTTGTCCGCCTCGCCGCTGTAGGAGGTGAGGATGACGGCGTCCCCGACCGTGCAGACGTCGCCGCTCGCCGTCTCCTTCTCGGACGCCCGGCCCACGCAGTTCCCGGCCTCGTCGGAGGACAGGCTCCAGGCCGGCTTCGCGGCGAGCCCGGGCACCGGCTTGTCCTGGTAGACGGGCTCCTTCGGCGCGGCGGAGGCGGAATCGGTGGCCGTGCCGGTGGCGGTGGCCGTGGCCGTCTCCGCGCCCCCGGCGGCCTTCGGGTCGGCGTCCCCGCCGCCGGAGCAGCCGGTCACGAGAGCCGTGGACAGCACCAGACCCAGCGCTGCCGTCGTCGTACGTATGTGATGGCGATTCAACTTGCGTCCCCGTTTCCCTCTTAGCGTGTGCACGCCCAACGGGTGAGCATACTTCGGACATGATCATGCCCATCGCGAGCACCCGCGCCCCAGAGGGCCGGGCCTGAGGCCGCGACCGGCCCGTGGCAGGCGCGCGGCGCATGATTCGGGCTCCGGCGGTCGGCATGCGTCACCATGGTCCGCCGGACGGGAGAAACGGTCCTGGCGATACGGGGAACCATCGAGCCGGGAAACCGGTGAGCCGGTCAGGGAGGAGAGGTGGGGTACGTGGAGCGGAGCGAGGACGAGATCCTGGCCGAGGGGCTTGCCGCTCTCGGCGGAGGCGGCGGGGGCGGGGTCCTGGTCCGGATGGTGGCCAGGCTGATGGGGAAGAACGTCCACGAGATCGACCTGCTCGTTCCCCTGGACTTCGACGACACGGTGAGGCGCGTCTCCGGTGTGCTCGCGAGGACGGGCCGCGCCGTCGGGCCCCCTCGGGTCCACCCCGGTGAGGCCGCGACCCTCCGCATCGTCACGGGCGGCGGCGCCGGTGGTCTGAATCCCGTGGTGGTGACCGTGCGGGTGCGGAGGTCCGGGGCGGGCGGCTCGGAGGTCCTGCTCCGTGCGGCCGCCAAGGAGGGTCTGATCAGGCAGCGAGCCGGGGAGAGGACGGCCGTCCGTCTCGCCGTGGAGCTGAGCAGGGCGACGGGAGCCGACACGGCGGGCGGATCCTCACCCGCCTGACCGCTTTCGCACGGAGGCCGGGCCCGCCTCCTCTCCTCACCCGCCTGACCGCTTTCGCACGGAGGCCGGGCCCGCCGCCTCCTCCTTCGGCCGCGACACGCGGACCACGAGCAGGAGCACCACGCCACAGGCGGCGACCAGGAACCAGCCGGGGCGGGACGCCCGCGCGAGCCCCGACGGGCTCGCGCCCGCGACCAGGCCACCGGCGAGGGCGATACCGAGCGCGGAGCCGAGCTGCCGCGCGGTGGAGGTGATCGCCCCGGCGACCCCGGCGCGGGCGGGCGGCAGTCCGTTGACGGCGGTGTTGGTGATCGGCGCGTTGGCGAAGCCGAACCCGACGCCGATGAGGAGGTACGCGGCCAGGAGCAGCGGCACGGGCGTGTGCGGGGTGAGCCCGACCAGGAGGAGCCCGCCGGCCGTGAGGAACCCGCCGGCGAGCAGCAGCGGCGGTCGCGGCCCCGTCCGGCCGACCATGCGCCCGGACCAGGGGGCGCAGAGGGTCGCGCCGACGGCCAGGGGCAGGGTCGCCGCACCTGCGGCCAGGGGCGTCCATCCCCGGGTCTGCTGGAGATAGAGGGTGTTCAGGAGCAGCGTCACGCTGAGGGCGACGAAGACCGCCACCGCGCCCACGACGGCGCCGCTGAAGACCGGGCGGCCGAAGAGCCGCAGGTCCATCAGCGGTTCGGGCCGGCGGGACTCGACCCTGACGAATCCGGCCGCCGCCACGACGGCTCCCGCGTATCCCGCCAGCGCCGCCGGCGACGTCCAGCCGATGCGCGGCCCCTCGATGAGGACGCCGACCACCACCGCGAGGACCACGGTCAGCAGGACCTGGCCAGGCAGGTCGAGCCGTCGGGCCCGGGGTGCCCGGGACTCCGGCACGTACACCGCGCTCAGCAGCAGGGCGACCGCGACGACGGGGACGTTGATCCAGAACAGCGCCCGCCAGTCGAGCCCCGCGAGCAGCGCGCCGCCGACGACGGGCCCGGCGGCCATGCTCAGGCCGAAGACCGACGCCCAGACGCCGATGGCCCGCGCCCGCTCCTTGGGGTCGGGCATCGCGTTCACCACGATGGCGAGCGCCACGGGGCTGAGCATCGAGCCGCCGACGCCCTGGAGGGCGCGGGCCGCGACGAGGACGCCCGCCGACGGGGCGAAGGCGCAGAGCAGCGAGGCCGCGCCGAAGACGACCAGTCCCCACTGGAAGACCCGGCGCCGCCCGAAGCGGTCCGCCAGCGCGCCGGAGGAGATCAGCAGAGCCGCCAGGACGAGGGTGTAGGCGTCCACGATCCATTCGAGACCGCGCGTGTCGGCGCCCAGGCCCCGCCCGATGGCGGGCAGGCCCACGTTGACGACGGTGGTGTCCAGGCCCACCAGGAACATGCTCAGGCAGCAGACCGCCAGGACGGTCCAGCGTCCGCGCGCACTCGGCGCGGGGGGAACGGGGTGTGCGGTCGCGACCACGGTCGACCTCCGACGTCCGGGAACAAGGCCCGGCCAGGCTCGGCCCGGCCGGCCGCCGAGGCCCACCGTTCTTGCGAAGACCGCAAGAACGCGCCCCCCGGACGCCAGGTCCGTGAACACTGGCTCCATGACCACAGGATCCGCACAGACGGGCTCCGGGGACGCCGAGCTGGAGCTGATCCTCGACGCCATCGGGCCCCGGCTCCGCCGACTCCGCCGGGACCGGGGCCTCACGCTCGACGCGCTCGCCGCCACGACGGGCATCTCGGTCAGCACGCTGTCCCGGGTGGAGTCGGGCGTACGACGTCCCACCCTGGACCTGCTGATCCCGCTCGCGCGGGCGCACCGCGTCGCACTCGACCAGCTGGTGGCCGCACCGGCCAGCGGCGACCCCCGGGTCCACCTCAGGCCGCTGCGCAAGGAGCGCGGCAGCGTCCTCGTGCCCCTGACGCAGTACCCGGGCCGGGTGCGGGTCTTCAAGCAGGTCCTGGCCCCGCGCGAGCCGGAACTGGTCACGCACGAGGGCTACGAATGGCTCTACGTCCTCGCCGGCCGGCTCCGTCTCGTCCTCGGGGAGCGGGACGTCACGCTGCGGCCCGGCGAGGTGGCCGAGTTCGACACCACGGAGCCGCACTGGTTCGGCCCCGCCGACGCGAACGCGGTGGAGATCCTGCACCTGTTCGGCCCCCGAGGAGACCAGGCCGTCGTCCGCGCCGGCCCGTCCACGCCCGCCGCGCCACCGCCGTCCTGAAAGGCGGTGCGCTCAGGCCGGCTTGCGCCATACGGAGACGTGCTTGGCCGAGTCCTGGGTGAAGGGGGCCCCGTCCCAGTCCGCGACGCGGCGTTCCAGGTCGAGCCCGGCGATCCGCGCCATCAGGTCGAGCTCCGCGGGCCAGGCGTACCGGTGCCGGGAGCTCCCCCGGCGGTAGCGGCCGTCGTCGCCGTCGCGGGTGAGGTGGTGCGAGACGAGCACCTGCTCGACCAGGTCGAAGGTGTCGAAACCGAGATGCGCCTCGGAGACGTCGAACGGCACCGCGACCTGCCCGGGCGGCAGGAAGCGGAGCGGCGGCACGCCCAGCTCGATGACGAACCGCCCGCCGGGCTCCAGGTGCCGGGCGGCGTTGCGGAAGCACTCGACCTGCTCGTCCTGCGTGAGCAGGTTCGTGATCGTGTTGTAGACGAGATAGACCACGGTGAAGCGACCGGGAACGACGGTGGTGGCCATGTCCCCGATGACCACCGGGAGCGTGTCCTCGTCGGCCTTGCGGCGCAGCACCGCCGCCATGTGCTCGGACAGCTCGATGCCGACCACCGGCACGCCCCGCTCCCGGAGCGGGACACCCACGCGCCCGGTCCCGATGGCGAACTCCAGCGCCCTCCCCTGGCCTGCGAGTTCGGCGAGGAAGTCCAGGGTCGGCCGGAGAGCGGCGGCCGAGGAAGACGCGGCCTCCTCGGCGTCGTAGCGTTCGGCGGTCGCGCGGCCCCACAGTTCGCTGCTCGTCATGGGCGGCCACTCTGCCGGGCGCCGAGCGCCGCTGTCGACGCGTTTTCGCTCTACTCCGCCGCGCTGTACGCGACGAACCCGGCCCACGCGGCGGGGGCGAAGGTGAGGCGGGGGCCGGTGGTGTTCTTGGAGTCGCGGACGTGGATGGTGGCGGGGGTGGTGGCGACCTCGACGCACGTCTCGCCGCCGCCGTTGCTGTAGCTGCTCTTGAACCAGTCCAGCTCTGACTTGCTGTTCATGTCTCTCCCAGCAATTGCTCGATGAAGACCCGTGACCTCGCCGGAGTGAGGGCTCTGGACCGGATGATGCCATAGCGGAGGTCCAGGAGACGGAGGCGTTTCGGGTCGGAAACCGGGCGCCCTCCGAAGTCGCCGTCCATGCGTCCGACCGCCTTGCCGTCCCCGAACTTCAGGATGGAGATCACCCCGCTCAACCCCGGGTGGTCGGCGTACTCGGTGGGCATCACCTGGATCTCCACATTGGGCAACTCGCCCACCTCCAGTAGGTGCTGCAGTTGGCGGCGCAGTACCGCCCTTCCCCCGACGGGCCTGCGGAGTGACACCTCCTCCTGGATGAAGCTGAACTCCGGCGCTGGTGTCTTCTCCAGCACGGCTCGACGCGCTACTCGCGCAGCCAAGTAGCGCTCCAGATCCGGCGGGCTGTACGCGGGGCGCCAGTTCCGCAGAACCGCCCGCGAGAACTCCTCGGTCTGCAACAGGCCATGAATGTCGAAGTTGGTGTACATGCAGAACTCGACCGCCCGCCTCTCCAGCTTCGCCAGGTCCCGGACCGGCTTCGGATAACGGATCTCCGAGATGTCCTGCTTCATCTCCGCGACGAGTCCATTCGCCCCCATGGCCTCGTCCGCCCGATCCAGGAACTCGGGGCGCGGGATGCGGTCCCCCCGCTCCAGCTTCCGGATCATGTCCTCCCCGTACCCCGTCAGCTCACCGAGCCTCGCCGCGCTCAGCCCCTTCGCCTCACGCCAGGTCTTGAGCTGCCGACCGACCGTGGCCAGTACGGCCTTCCCGGGCTCGTCGCCGGGATCCACCTCCCAGCCCGCGTCCTCGACGACGCCACCGTCCACCTCTTCCACGCTCATGCGTGCCCACCTCCTTGTGGCGGCCCTCTACCCGGAGCGCGGCCCGAGACAGTCGAGACAAGACAGGACAGCCGCAGGACAGTAACCGTACGTAAGGGCGTTTCCGGTGGGCAGCGTAGGCACTGCCCACCACGCTGAGATCCATGAACCTCGAAACCAGCCAACTCATGGCGACTGCACGCCATTTCACCCTCCAGCTCTCCTCGACGCCCCGAGGGGCCCGGCTCGCGCGACTACTCGCCGTCGAGCAGCTGCGCTCCTGGGACGCGGGGGACGCGATCGACGCCGCCGAGCAGGTCGTGGCCGAGTTGGCGAACAACGCCGTGACGCACGGGCACGTGTCCGGGCGGGACTTTCGGCTCCGGGTGGTCGTCACCGGGGCGGTGCTGCGGGTCGAGGTCACGGACACGCGGGGTGACCGCACGCCACAAGCCGGGGGCGTCGGCGGGCGCGGGCTGCTGATCGTGGGCGCGCTGGCGCGGAGTTGGGGGGTGCGGCAGGGGCCTTCGCCGCAGAAGACCGTCTGGGCCGAGCTGCCCCTCCCGTGACCGCGCGTCGCGGCCGGCCGCGTCGCGGGAATCCACGACGCGGCGGCCCACGACGTAAAGAACCAAGTACCGGGGTAAATACCCTCCCAACCCCACCCACCTCCCCAAGTCAGCCCGTCACCCTCTCGGGTGACTTATGTGAACTGGGCTGGATTTGAGGCGGGTTGCCGGGCATATGCTCCGCTCACAACCCCAGACATGCGTCGGCCCCCGGCCGGGACTCGCAATCCCGATCGGGGGCCTGACCACCGAGGAAGGTAGCTCTTCCCGATGGCTTCCAGGCAGCCTAACGCGCCCTCGCGCGCCTCCGGGCTCGTTCACCGCAACGTCCGCCTCACGACCCGGTACGTCGTCGTGAGCAACGACCTCGCCCAGCACGCCGGGCTCTCCCTCGCCGCGATCGGCCTCGCCGTCCATCTCCAGTCGCTGCCCGCCGGATCGCGCGTCGGGATCAAGGCCCTCGCCGCCAGGTACCCGGAGAGCGAGCTGAGGGTCACCGCCGCGATGCGGGAGCTGGAAGCGCACGGGTTCCTCGAACGGGTCCGGCACCGGCTGCCGAACGGCCGGATCTCGGCGCAGACGATCTCGTACAACCGGCCGAGGGGGGAGGCGGGGGCCGCGCACAGGACGCCACCGGCCGCAGCCGTACCGATGCGGCCCGCCCCCACATCACCGGGACCCCGTTCACCGGGACCCGCGCCGCAGGACCCGGGTCGGGACCCCGAGCCGGACCCCGGACCGCGCCAGGCCCCCGCACCCACACCCGCACCGAACCCCCGCCCCGCCCCCACGCCCCCGCGTCGCTCCGGCCCGCCCCTCGGCGCAGCGCATCGGCGGGCCGTCGAGTTGCTCGCCGGGCTGCGGGCCCAGGAGCCCCGGATGCTGCTGGCGGAGCGGGACGTGCAGCGGCTGGCGCCCGGGGTCGCGGTCTGGCTGGGGCGCGGGGCGGATCCGGCGGCCGTGTGCCGGACGCTCTGCGCGGACCTGCCGCCCCACCTCCTCAACCCGGCCGGCCTGCTGGCGCACCGGCTCAAGGCGCTGCTCCCGCCGCCCCTCCCGGCCGCGCCCGTACGGGCCGCCCCGGTGGTCCGCCTCCTCTGCGAGGACTGCGAGCGGCCCTTCCCGCCGTCGGTGACGACGCCGGGCCGGTGCCTGGACTGCCGCGCGGAAGCGGAGACGCCCGCACTTGACCCTCACGCCGCGTGAGGCCCCACCGTGGTCGTCATGAGCAGCGACCACTACAACGCCTTCGCCATGAGCCCCGTACCCACCCCCGGCCCGGACGCCGTGCCGCCGGAGCCCTTCCACGGCATCTACGGCATGCCGTCCTTCGTCACGATCCCCACCGCCGACCTCGCGGAGTCCGTGGACTTCTGGGTCCGGGGGCTCGGGTTCTTCGAACTCTTCGCCATCCCCGGCACCCTGGTGCACCTGCGCCGGTGGGCCTTCCAGGACGTGCTCCTCGTCGCGGCGGAGAGCGTCCCCGAGCAGCCGCCGGCCATGGGCTTCAGCTTCGCCGGGGTGCTGTCGCAGGTCGAGGAGGTCGTCGAGGCGTGCCGGGCGCTGCGGCCCGACGCGGTCTCCGGGCCCCGGGACACGCCCTGGAACACGCGGGACGTGGAGGTGATCACCCCCGAGAACGCCCGGATCGTCCTCACGGCGGCGAAGCCCTTCGACCCCGCGAGCCAGGAGGCGCGGAACCTCGCGGCGATGGGGATCCACCCGCCCGACGACGGCGACGACGGCGGCGACAATGGGGCGCATGCCTGAGGACGAGTATGCGGACGGTCTGACCGTCGGTCAGGTCGCCGCGCGGCTCGGCGTGACCGTCCGCGCGCTGCACCACTGGGACGAGGTCGGTCTGGCGCGGCCCTCGCTGCGTACGGCCGCCGGGTACCGGCTGTACACCGCCGCGGATCTGGAACGGCTGCACCGCGTCGTCGTCTACCGCGAGCTCGGTCTCGGCCTGGAGCGGATCCGGGCCGTGCTCGACGACTCGGCCACGGACGTGACCGGCGCGCTGCGCGCCCAGCGCGCCCAGGTCAGGGAGCGGATCGAGCGGCTCGAACGGCTCGGCGCGGGGCTCGACCGGATGATCGACGCGCACGAGCGCGGGGTGCTGCTGAGCGTCGAGGAGCAGGCCGCGATCTTCGGCCCCGGGTGGGATCCGGAAGGGCCCGCGAAGGCGCGCGCGCTCTACGGGGACACCCCGCAGTGGCGTCAGTACGCCGAGCGCTCGGCCGACCGGACGCCCGAGGAGTGGCAGGCCGTCGCGGACGCCACGGCCGCCCTGGACCGCGAGCTCGCGGCGGCGATGGAGGCGGGCCTCGCGCCGGACGGCCCGGAGGCGGGCGCGCTCGTCGAGCGCCACCGTGCCGTCTTCGCCGCGTACTTCCCGCTCACCAGGGAGATGCAGGTCCTGCTCGCCCGCAGGTACGAGACGGATCCGGGCTTCGCGGCGCACTACGACGCGGTCCGTCCGGGCCTGGCGGGCTGGTTCCGGCTCGCGGTCGACGCGAGCGCGCGGGCGCACGGGATCGACCCGGACACGGCCGCCTGGCGGTAGCCCCCCGACGGGCAGGTGACCGCCGTCCGTCCGCTGAGCGAACCCTACTGACCGGATTGAGGTCTTGACGGGACATCGTCACGTCGCTGAGCATTCAGCACGCGCACAGCAACCGCGGGGATCCCCTTCGCACCTCCCACGGGCGCCGCTCGCGCAGCTCCAACGCCTCGCGCCACCCACGGCGCGAGGCGCTCGCACGTTCCGTCCCATCCCCGTTCGGAATCCGGAGCCCCCACATGAAACTCTCCGCGAGACTCGCCGCCCTGGCCGGTTCCTCGGCCCTCGTCCTCGGCGCCCTCGCCGGCGCCGCACCGGCCACCGCGGCCCCCGCCGGCGCCACCGCGGCGCCGGACATCTCCGTCGCCAACGTCAAGCAGCACCTGACGGACCTCTCGACCATCGCGTCGAACAACGGCGGCAACCGCGCGCACGGCCGGCCCGGCTACAAGGCGTCCATCGACTTCGTGAAGGCCAAGCTGGACGCGGTCGGCTTCACCACGAGCGTCCAGCAGTTCACGTACAGCGGCACCACCGGCTACAACCTGATAGCCGACTGGCCGGGCGGTGACCCCAACCAGGTCATCATGGCCGGCTCGCACCTGGACTCGGTCACCTCGGGCCCCGGCATGAACGACAACGGCTCCGGCTCCGCCGCGATCCTGGAGGCCGCGCTCACCGTCGCCCGCTCGGGCTACCAGCCCACCAAGCACCTGCGCTTCGGCTGGTGGGGCGCGGAGGAGCTGGGCCTCGTCGGGTCCAAGTACTACGTGAACAACCTGCCCACCGCCGAGCGCGCGAAGATCAAGGGCTACCTCAACTTCGACATGATCGGCTCGCCGAACCCGGGCTACTTCGTCTACGACGACGACCCGGCGATCGAGCAGACCTTCAAGGGCTTCTTCTCGGGCATCGGGGTCCCCACCGAGATCGAGACCGAGGGCGACGGCCGCTCCGACCACGCCTCGTTCAAGAACGTCGGCATCCCGGTGGGCGGGCTCTTCACCGGCGCCAGCCGGGTCAAGTCCAGCGCCCAGGTGTCCAAGTGGGGCGGTACGGCCACGGCCTTCGACCGCTGCTACCACTCCTCGTGCGACACCCTGTCGAACATCAACGACACGGCCCTGGACCGCAACAGCGACGCCATCGCGCACGCGATCTGGAACCTGTCGGGCACGAGCACGCCGCCCACCGGCAAGGTCTTCGAGAACACCGCCGACGTCTCCATCCCGGACAACGGCGCCGCGGTGACCTCCTCCGTGACCGTCTCCGGCGTCACCGGCAACGCGCCGAGCAACCTCTCCGTCGGCGTGGACATCGTCCACACCTACAAGGGCGACCTCGTCGTCGACCTGATCGCCCCCGACGGCTCGGTCTACAACCTCCACAACCGCTCCGGCGGCGGCACCGACAACATCCAGCAGACCTACACCGTGAACGCCTCCTCCGAGGTCGCCAACGGCGCCTGGAAGCTCCGCGCACAGGACAAGGCGGGCGCTGACACCGGCTACATCAACGGGTTCAAGCTGACCTTCCCGTAGGCGTAGCCCGGCGGAACGAGCCACCCGGGTGGGCCGGTGACCTGCTCCCGACCCACCCGGGCACCAACTGCCGCGTTACTCGGCCGCGTTACTCGGCCGTGTTACTTGGCCGTGTTACTTGGCCGCGTCACTTGGCCGCGTTCGCCGCGTCCACCAGCGCGTCCGGCGTCACGGCGCCGACGTAGACCTTGCCGTCGTCCGTCATGAGCGCGTTGACGATCTTGGTCTTGAAGACCGTGCCGGAGCCGAACTTCCCGCTGACCTTGTCGCCGAGCGAGTCCAGGAAGCCCTGGACCTCCTTGGGCGCCTCGTCCGTCTTCGGGGCCGGCGCGCCGGAGTCGATGCGGGCGATGGTCGTCCAGCCCTCCCCGATCACGTTGACGTCGCCCTCGCCGAGGCCGCCGACGCCGCCGAGACCGAGGTCCCCGAGCCCGCCGAACTCCTTCTCCAGGTCCTTCTCCAGGTCCTTCTGGCCGGCCGCGCCCTTGTCGCCCTCGGTGACCTTCGCGCCCTTCGGGACGGTGAAGTCGAACTCCGAGGCGGCCGGCTTGCCGAAGTCGACCTTGGTGAAGCCCGCGTCGAGGACCGGCTTGCCGCCGCTCGTGGAGTCCAGGGTGAACTTCAGCGGGGTGCCGGTGGCCGCGTCGACCGCGATGGTGATCGCGTCGACCGTGGAGCCCTGCTGCTTCGGCTCGATCACCAGGCGGTACGCGTCGCGGCCCGCGACGTTCGCCGTGCCGCCGACCGTGATGGAGGTGGTGTCGCCGGCGGCCTTCAGGACCTCGTCGGCGAGGGCCTTGGGGCCGGCCGGGAGCTCCTTCTCGTGGGCCGGGCCGCCCTCTTCCGGTCCCGCGTCGACGCCCTTCTCGTGGAAGACCTCGTTGGACCGGGAGTCGTACGCCCACACCTCGTCGCCGTTGTGGACCAGGCTGTACTGCTCCTTGCCGTCGAGGAGCGTGAGCTTCTGCCGCTCGGGGCCGTCGGCGGCGATCTTCAGGGTGTGGGTGCCGGAGACGAGCTTGGTCAGCTGCTCGGCCGGGTCGGCGGACCCCTCGCCCTCGGCGGCACCGCCGGCGATCCCGCCGAGCAGCCCGTCGAAGGCCGGCAGACCGAGGTCCGTGGAGACCTTGAAGGTGCCGGAGAGCGTCTGGGTGTCCGAAGCAGCGATCTTCTCGATCAGCTGCTGGGCCGTGAGCTCCGGCAGGTCCGGGTCGCCGGACGCGGCGAGCGCCGGGACGAGTCCGATGGTCGCGGCGGCGATACCGGCCACCGCGACCGGGACGACGTACCGACTCGTCTTTCGCTGTGCTGCCATGGTCTGTGATCCCTCCGTGCCCTGGCGGACTGCTTCGTTATGCCTCCATCTCACCAGGACCGGGCCCGCGAGGCGTCAGCCCGGGGGCCCAACCTCACGTACGCCTCCGGGATGACGTCCCTGATCCCCCGGTGGGGTCAGCCCGCGCGGTGGACCACCGCGTCGCACAGTTCCCGGAGGGCCGACTTGGCGTAGCCGTCGGGGAGGGGGGCCAGCATGTCCCTGGCCTCCTCGGCGTAGCGGACGGTGTCGCGGCGGGCCTGTTCCAGGGCGGGGTGGACCCGGAGGCGGCGGAGGGCCTCGGCGTGCCGGGCGTCGTCGGTGAGGTCGCCGTCGATCAGGGCGACGAGCTCCAGGTCCTCGGGGCGGCCGTGGGCGGCCGCGGCGGCCCGGAGGCGGAGGACGGGGAGGGTGGGGACGCCCTCGCGGAGGTCGGTGCCGGGGGTCTTGCCGGACTCGTGGCCCTCGGAGGCGATGTCGAGGACGTCGTCGGCGAGCTGGAAGGCGACGCCGAGCCGCTCGCCGTACTGGGTGAGGATGTCGACGACGGACTCGTCGGCGCCGGACATCATGGCGCCGAAGCGGCAGGAGACGGCGACGAGGGAGCCGGTCTTGCCGCCGAGGACGTCGAGGTAGTGGTCGACCGGGTCGCGGCCGTCGACGGGTCCCGCGGTCTCCAGGATCTGGCCGGTGACCAGCCGCTCGAACGCCTCGGCCTGGATCCGTACGGCCTCGGGGCCGAGGTCCGCAAGGGTGTGCGAGGCGCGGGCGAAGAGGAAGTCACCCGTGAGGACGGCGAGCGAGTTGCCCCAGCGGCTGTTGGCGCTGGGCACGCCCCGGCGGACGGTCGCCTCGTCCATGACGTCGTCGTGGTAGAGCGTGGCCAGATGGGTGAGCTCCACGACGACGGCCGCGGGCACCACACCGGGCGCGTAGGGGTCGCCGAACTGGGCGGCGAGCATCACGAGCAGCGGCCGGAACCGCTTGCCGCCGGCGAGCACCAGGTGCTGCGCGGCCTCGGTGATGAAGGGGACATCGCTCTTGGTCGCGTCGAGGAGGCCGGCCTCGACGGCCGCCAACCCGGTCTGGACATCGGCCTCAAGAGCCTGGTCCCGCACGCTAAGACCGAACGGCCCGACGACGGTCACGAGGGGGTCTCCTGTCTGCTGACGCCTGCTGTCGGTCACATGGCGACGATCACACGGTTGGGGCGGTGATCACACGGTGTTCGTGGTCACACGGATTGTCGATGTGTCGCTGGGATTCACTCAAGCCAGCGTATCCGGTCACGTTTCGATCACCGTGGGCGCCTTCCCGTCACCCCCGGTATGTTCGTGATCAGCTGATACGACATGGAGTGCACGAATTGTCTCGAACAGCGATCGACAAGGACGACTGGGACGGCGACGGCGAGCAACCGCCCCCCGAGGACGACCGCGCCTTCCTGGGCCATCCGCGCGGCCTCCTGGCCCTCTCCGGCCTCGAGGTCTGGGAGCGGTTCTCGTTCCTCGGCATGCAGGCCATCCTGGTCCTGTACTTCGCCGCGGCCGTCTCGGACGGCGGGCTCGGCATGGCGGCCGGCACCGCCGCCTCCGTCTCCGCCGCCTACGGCACCCTCGTCTACCTGGTCTCGGTGGCCGGCGGCTGGCTCGCCGACCGGATCCTCGGCTCGTACCGGGCGGTCCTGTGGGGCGGCGTCCTCATCGCCTGCGGCCACTACTCCATGGCGGTGCCCACCGCCACGATGACCTGGGTCGGCCTCGGCCTGATCAGCGCCGGCACCGGCCTGCTCAAGCCGAACGTGGCCACCATGGTCGGCAAGCTGTACCGCACCGACGACGACCGCCGCGACGCCGGCTTCGCGCTCTACTACATGGCGATCAACATCGGCGCCTTCGCCGGACCGCTGATCACCGGCTGGCTCGCCGACCACAAGGGCTACCACTGGGGCTTCTCGGCCGCCGCCATCGGCATGACCTTCGGCCTGATCCAGTACGTGGCCGGGCGCCGCCACCTCGCGGGCAAGCGGCACGCCGCCGAGTTCCCGCTCGCGCCGGACGCGCTGCGCCGGACGTGGATCCTGCTGGGCGCGGGCGCCGTGGTCGTCGCCGCGGCGGCCGTCGCGCTCGCGGCGGCGGGCTGGCTCACCATGGACCGCTTCGTGGACCTGCTGACGCTGATCTCGGTGATCGCGCCGGTCGTCTACTTCTGGGTGATGTTCACCAGCCCCCGGGTCACCGCCGAGGAGCGCGGCCGGCTCCGGCCGTACATCGTGCTCTTCCTGGCCTCGGTGGCGTTCAACTTCATCCTCTTCCAGGCGTACTCCACGATGATGCTGCTGGCCCAGTCCAACGCCAGGACGACCATCCTCGGCTTCGACTTCCCGCCCAGCTGGTACGCCTCCGCCCTCGGCGCCTTCGAGGTGGCCCTGGCGCCCGTGGTGGCCGCCGTCTGGGCCCGGATGGGCCACAGGCAGCCGCACGCCTCCAACAAGATCGCCCTCGGCGTCGTCCTCGGCGGCCTGTCCTTCCTCCTGATGGTCCTCCCGACCTCGGGCCACGCCGACGACACGTACCAGATGGCCGCCTGGTGGATCGTCGGCTCCTACCTGCTCCTCGGCCTCGGCGACGTGCTCCTGGAGACCTCCGGCATGTCCGCCACCAGCAAACTCGCCCCCAAGGCGTTCTCCAGCCAGACCATGTCGCTCTGGTTCCTCTCCCTCGCCCTCGCCAACGGCATCCAGGCGCAGACCGTGAAGCTCTACGACGACGTCTCCAAGCCCGCCTACTTCGGCGTCAACGGCGCCATCGCCGTCGCCGTCGGCCTCGCCGTGATGGCCCTGGCGCCCTGGCTGCGCCGCACCATGCACCCCGTCCACTGAGGTGACCCGATGACGAAGATCCGTACCGACTTCCCGTACGAGACCCGGCACGAGGACATCCGCATCCCGCTGCCGGACGGCACCAGGCTGTACGCGCGCGTGTGGCGGCCGCTCACCGACGAGCCCGTTCCCGCCCTCCTGGAGTACCTGCCGTACCGGCTCACCGACTGGACCGCGCCCCGCGACTGGCAGCGCCACCCCTGGTACGCGGGCCACGGCTACGCCTCCGTACGGGTGGACGTCCGCGGCCACGGCAACAGCGAGGGCCTGCCCGGCGACGAGTACGACGCCACCGAGCTCGCCGACGGCGTCGCCGTCGTGAACTGGCTCGCCGAGCAGGAGTGGTGCACCGGCAAGGTCGGCATGTTCGGCATCTCCTGGGGCGGCTTCAACAGCCTCCAGATCGCCGCCCTCGCCCCCGAACCGCTCAAGGCGGTCGTCACCGTCTGCTCCACCGACGACCGCTACGACAACGACGTCCACTACATGGGCGGCTCCGTCCTCGGCGTCGACATGCACGCCTGGGCCGCCACCATGCTCGCCTTCGTCTGCCGCCCCCCGGACCCCCACTACGCGGGCGAGGAGTGGCGGGAGCTGTGGCTGCGCCGCCTGGAGGCCGTCGAGCCCTTCGTCCACACCTGGCTCTCCCACCAGACCCGGGACGACTACTGGAGGCACGGCAGCGTCTGCGAGGACTATGGCGCGATCCGCGCCGCCGTCCTCGCCGTCGGCGGCTGGCACGACCCGTACCGGGACACCGTCCTCCGGCTGGCCGAACACCTCCCCCAGGACCGGGTCCGCGGCATCATCGGCCCCTGGTCCCACCAGTACCCCGACCGCGGGCTCCCGCCCGGCCCCGCCATCGGCTTCCTCCAGGAGACCCTCCGCTGGTGGGACCACCACCTCAAGGGCGCCGAGAACGACGTCATGGCCGAGCCGCTGCTCCGCTCCTGGATCAGCGAGTCCCACCCGCCGGCCACCGTCTACGCGGAGCTGCCGGGCCGCTGGGTCGCCGACCCGTCCTGGCCGTCGCCGCACGTCACCCCGGTCACGTACGCCTTCCAGGGCGAGCACGCGGTCGTGGACTCGCCGCAGCAGACC
Source organism: Streptomyces sp. NPDC085460 (assembly GCF_044541975.1). Classification (NCBI taxonomy): domain Bacteria; kingdom Bacillati; phylum Actinomycetota; class Actinomycetes; order Kitasatosporales; family Streptomycetaceae; genus Streptomyces; species Streptomyces sp. NPDC085460. The sequence continues at coordinate 126,740 of NZ_JBITTO010000002.1, read as the reverse complement.
GGCATCGACGCGGGCCGCTTCTTTCCCTTCGGCAACGACGCCGACCTGCCGCCCGACCAGCGCGACGAGGACGCCCACTCGGCCTGCTTCGACTTCCCGGTCCCCGCCGAGTCCGAGGGCGGCACCCCGATCGAGATCCTCGGCCGCCCCTCCGTCGCCCTGCACCTGACGACCCCCGCGCCCACCGGGCAGATCATCGCCCGGCTCTGCGACATCGCCCCGGACGGCTCCTCCACGCTCGTCACCCGAGGCGCCCTCAACGTCTCCGCCCGCTACGGCCGCGACCGGGCCGTCGACGCGCAGCCCGGCGAGTGGGAGACGTACCGCTTCGAGCTGAACGGCATCGGGCACACCTTCCCGCCCGGCCACCGGGTCCGGCTCGCGATCTCCTCCGCCTACTGGCCGTGGATCTGGCCGCAGCCCGACGCCGCCGGCTTCACCCTCGACCCGGCCGGCTCCTCCCTCACCCTTCCGGTCCGCGCCCGTACGGACGACTCGGTCACCTTCGAGGAGCCCGAGCAGTCCCCGCCGCTCGGCGTGTCGTCCCCGGCGACCCTGAGGACCCCGGAGGAGACCCGCCCCGAACGGCTGGTGCTCCGGGACGTCGCCAAGGGCGAGTGGACGCTCCAGGTCGACCCGAAGTACGGCGGCACGCGCGTGTACCCGGACGGCCTGGAGTTCACCGAGGACGCCGTGGAGACGTACACGATCGCCGAGGACGACCCGCTCTCCGCGCGCACCCGCTCGGAGTGGCACATCCGGCTGCACCGCCCGGAGCTCGCCTGGGACGTCACCGTCGACACCCGCTCCGAGATCAGCTGCGACGCCGACGCCTTCCACACCTCCGACGAGGTGGTGTGCAAGGAGGGCGGCGAGGTCGTCTTCCACCGCACCTGGGAGAAGCGGATCCCCCGCACGGCGGGCTGAGCCCTGGGCCGTACGGGGGATCGCGGCGGTGCGGGTGACTCTTAGGCGTTCGCCTTGCGGCGGCGAGCCAGGAACAGCGCGCCCGCGCCGAGCACGAGGGCGGCGCCGGCCGCCGCCACGAGCTTCGGCAGGGCGTCGCTCGAACCGGTCTCGGCGAGCTCACCGTTCACCGAGGTGTTCGAGGAGCCGCCCTGCGCGGTGGTGTTGGTGCCCGTGCCCGTGCTCGTCGCCGTGGCGGCCGGGGTCGGCGTGGACGTCGACGGGGACGGCTCCGGGGACGGGGACTCCGTCTCCGCGGTCGGCTTCTCCGTCGGGGTCGGCTCGCCCTTGTCGTCGCCGGTGACGTCGAACCACGCCTCGACGGTCTTGTCGCTGATGCCGCAGGAGCGGTCGTCGTTCTCGTACATCGCCGAGGCGTGCAGCACGCCCTGGTTCAGCGGCGCGTCGCCGTCGACGGTGACCCGCAGCTTGACCTCGGACGTGTGGCCCTTGTCGATGCCGCCGAAGTCGGCGGTGTCGAACTCGTCGGTCAGCGGGGTCCACTCCAGGACGTCCTTGGAGGACCACTCGACCGTGGCGCGGTCGAGGGCCGGCGGGTGCTCCGGGTCCAGCTCGTCCTCGTCCGGAGTACCGAAGATCGCGACGCCGGGCCACGCCTGGACGTCGTCCAGGGGGCGGTCCGAGACGTTGGTGAGGGACAGCGTGAAGACGCCGCTGCCGCCGGCCGCGATCTTCTCGGGTCCGGTGAGGGAGAAGGAGAGCGAGGAGTCCTCCTTGCACCCCTCCCCGATCGACTCCCAGAACTCCAGGTCCTCCTTGGCCTGGGCGAGCTCCTCCTCGGCGGTCTCGATCTCGCCCTTGAGGAGGTGGACCTCCCGGCTCAGCGCGACCAGCTCGTCGTCGCGGGCCGTCTCGGCGGCGTCGTAGCGCTCCTTGGCGGTCTCCTCGGACGCCACGGCCTCGTCCCGCTTCTTCGCCGCGTCCTCGACGGCCTTCGCGGCGTCGGTCTTCTGCTGCTCGGTGGAGGCCGGGTCCTCGGTGACCTTCTTGAGCTCGGCCTCGGCCGCGGTCACCGTCTGGACGGCGGTGGCGGTGGCGGTCTTCGCGTCGTCGTACGCCTTCTTCGCGGCGTCGTACTCGGCCTGGACGACCGCGTCGATCTTCTTCTCGTCAAGGTCCTTCAGCAGCTTCGTGCGCTTGGCCTTGAGGTCGTCGACCTTCGCCTGGGCGGTCTTGACCGCCTCTTCCAGCTCCGCGATGGTCGGGACGTCGTCGTCCTCGTGGTCGGCGGTGCCGGCGGTCTGCTTCTGGTGCGGCTTCGGGGTGTCCGCGACGGCCTGGCCGGCGGACAGGAACACGACCGGCGTCGTGACGGCGGCCGCCACGGCGGTCGCGAGAATACGGCGGATCTTCACGTAGGGACCTTTTCCTGGTCAGGGAAGAAGAGAGTGCGGCGCGCGCCCGCGGACTCCTCACGCGGGGACGACGCCGCCATGATCGTATGGCCCGAAACAGCCCCCCGATAGAGGCGTTTTCGCAGCTCGGACGGACAGTCTCCAGCACCGCGCGGACGAATCCGGCCAATCGCCGCAGTTGCTCACGGAGCCCCCGGTTTCTCTGTGATCCATGTCATCCTCGCCCGGCGGCCCGCCCCGTAACGTGTCCCTCACCCATCATCGAAAGCGAGGCACGCACCGATGTCCGAGCACAGCCCGCTCGACCTGGCCGAGGGCGACCCCTTCGGCCCGCACAACCTCCCGTACGGCGTCTTCACCACCGCCGACGAGCCCGGCCGCCGCCGCCTCGGCGTCCGGATCGGCGGGTACGTGCTGGACGCGGGGGCCGCGGCGCACGCGCTCGGCTCCCCGTACGCCTCCCTCCTGGACCGGCCGAGCCTCGACGCGCTGCTCGCCGCCGGGCGGACCACCTGGCGCGACGTCCGGCGCGCCCTGACGGCCTGGGTGACGGTCCCGGCGCACCGCGCCGAGATCGAGCCGCTGCTGCACCCGCTGGACGCCGTGACGCTGCACCTGCCGTACACGGTCGCCGACTACGTGGACTTCTACGCGAGCGAGCACCACGCCACCAACGTGGGCCGCATGTTCCGCCCCGACGGCGAGCCGCTGACGCCCAACTGGAAGCACCTGCCGATCGGTTACCACGGCCGCTCCGGCACGGTCGTGGTGTCCGGCACCGACGTGGTGCGCCCCTCCGGCCAGCGGAAGGCGCCCGCCGACGCGGCGCCGGTCTTCGGCCCGTCGGTGAAGCTGGACATCGAGGCGGAGGTCGGCTTCCTCGTCGGCACCCCGTCGGAGCTCGGCACGCCCGTGCCGCTCGCCGCCTTCCGGGACCACGTCTTCGGCCTGACGCTGCTGAACGACTGGTCGGCGCGGGACGTGCAGGCGTGGGAGTACGTGCCGCTGGGCCCGTTCCTCGGCAAGTCCTTCCAGACCTCGGTGTCGGCGTGGGTGACGCCCCTGGAGGCCCTCGACGCGGCCCGTACCGCGCCGCCGGCCCGGGACTTCCCGCTCCTCCCCTACCTGGACGACGCGGCGGAGGAGGAGCCGGGCGGCTTCGACGTGCGGATCACCGTGGAGATCAACGGGGAGGTGGTGGCGGAGCCGCCGTTCTCCACCATGTACTGGACGGCCGCGCAGCAGCTCGCCCACATGACGGTGAACGGCGCCTCCCTCCGCACCGGCGACCTCTACGGCTCCGGCACGGTCTCCGGCCCCGAGGTGAACCAGCGCGGCTCGCTCCTGGAGCTGACCTGGAACGGCCGGGACGCGATCGAACTCGCGGGCGGCAAGCGGACGTTCCTGGAGGACGGCGACGAGGTCGTCCTCACCGCGTGGGCGCCCGGCCCGGACGGCACGAAGGTGGGCCTCGGCGAGGTCCGGGGCCGGATCGCGCCCTCCGCCTGACCGCTAGCCGACCCGCCACAGGGCGGGGACGTTCGGCGGCTCCCAGCCGGCGATGGCGGTGTGGGCCTGGAGGCACACGTAGCCCACACCGCCGTACGTCACCCTGTCCCCCGCCGTGTACGTCCGTCCGGCGGCCCAGGTGCCGCCGGGCGGCGCGGTGGTCGGCGTGGGGGTGGGCGTCGGGCCCGGGTCCTGCTTCACGTCGAGCACGAAGTCGAAGGCGGCCTCACGGCCCCCGCCGCCGTCCCTGACGGTCATGAGCAGACGCGGGTCGAAGAGCGAATCGGTGTTGTTCCGGGGCTCGTTCGGGAAGTACAGCTGCGTGGTGAGGACCGGCCGTCCGGGCGCCTGCACCTTGACGTGGAGGTGACGGGTCCGCCCCGGGTAGAGCCCGGGGACGATGGTGGTGAGCTTGAACGCCCCGTCCGCGCCGGTGAACTGGTGCCCGCGGAACTTGAACCCGGTGTTGTCGTAGGCGCCGTTGACGTCGGCCTGCCAGAAGTCCAGCAGGACCCCGGATATCGGCCGGCAGGCCCGCCCGAAGACGTAGCCGCTGACCGTCAGCCGCGTGCCCGGTCCGTCCGGCATGCTCGAGCGCAGCGGCGAGTTGGGCTTGAAGTACGGCCCCTCCATCTGCGGCGGGGTGGGGTCGTCGCCGTCGTCGCAGGTCGGGGTGAGGTCGAGGGCGGTCCCGCTGTCGCCCAGCGTGCGGGCGAGCGCCGGGACGCCCATGAGGACGGCGGGCGCGGCCATCCCGGCCGCGAGCGCCGCCCGCAGCACGGCCTTGCGGGTGACGTGCCCGGTGCTGGTGGTGCTCTCGCTGTCCATGTGCCTGGCTCCTCGGGTGGGGGGCTGGGGTCGGCACGAACCTACGAGCTCCCGTCCCCGCCTTCGATGGACGGAACGGGGCGGTCGTGGTGTTTTCGAAAGTCCCCCGGGCTGCGCCCGACCTCCCGCCGGAAGAACCGGCAGAAGTACGCGGGATCCTCGAACCCGACCCGCGCGGCCACCTGCCGCACGGACAGCCCGGTGGCGACCAGCAGCCGCTGCGCCTCCCGCACGCGCGCCTCCCGCAGCAGCGCGGCCGGTGTCCGCCCGGTAACGGCCCGCACGACCTCCGTGAGGTGTCCGGGCGTCACCCCCAGCCGCTCGGCGCACTCCCGTACGGACATCCCGGCGGTGGCCCGCCCCGCGAGGCCGAGGAACTCCTCGGCGAGGCCCCGCGCCGGCGCCACGACCCGGCCGCCCGGCACCCGGGCGGCCCGCACCAGGAGCACGTGCAGCAGCGACCGCAGCACCCCGGCGAAGCCGTCGGCGCCGGCCCGGTACTCCTCGGCGAGCTCCGCCATCAGCAGCGAGGTCCGCGCGTGGGCGGCCTCGTCCAGATCCACCCACGGCCGCTCCCCGAGGCGTCGCAGCAGCGCCAGGTCGTCCGCCCCGTCCACCAGGAACTCGGGCGTGAACAGCACGAGGGAGCCCTCAAGGCCCCGTACCCCCTCCCACCGGTGCACCTGCCCCGGCAGGATCACGCCGAGCTGCGGCGGGCGCAGGGCGTACCGCCCGGTGTCGATGACGTGCACCCCCGTCCCCTCCACCACGTGCACGATCTCGTAGAAGGTGTGCCGGTGCGGGTAGTCGGCCCGCGACATGGGGCCCATGGCGTCGAAGCCGCCGGCCGCGAACGGCACCTGCTCGGGCAGCCGCAGCTCCAGCCGGTGCACCGGCGGCTCCCCCTCCCGGGGCGCCTCGCACGGCACCCCGGGTAAGACCGTCGTCCCGCGCACGGAATCCCCCTCCCCGACAGGTACAGACCATTCGCCCCGCCCACGATCCCACGCGGACCGCCGCCTGTCAGGAGGACCGGGGACGCCCCTCCCCGGGCACGCGGAAGGGCCCGGGCACGCGGAAGGGCCCGGCTCGCCCCCGAGCCGGGCCCCGTCCGTGGTGGAGTCAGCGTACGAAGACGCTCGCCTGGCTCGCCAGGTCCAGGAAGTACTGCGGCGCGAGGCCGAGGACCAGGGTGACGACCACGCCCGCGGTGATGGTGAGCGTCGTCATGATCGAGGGCACGGCGACCGTGGGGCCGTCCGCCTTCGGCTCGCTGAAGAACATCAGCACGATGACGCGGATGTAGAAGAACGCCGCCACCGCCGAGGCGATGACGCCGACCACCACGAGCGCGCCCGCGCCGCCCTCCGCCGCCGCCTTGAAGACCGCGAACTTGCCGGAGAAGCCGGAGGTCAGCGGGATGCCGGCGAAGGCGAGCAGGAAGACCGCGAAGACGGCGGCGACCAGCGGCGAACGACGGCCCAGACCGGCCCACTTGGAGAGGTGGGTGGCCTCTCCGCCCGCGTCCCGCACCAGGGTGACGACGGCGAACGCGCCGATCGTCACGAAGGAGTAGGCGCCCAGGTAGAAGAGGACGGACGAGATGCCGCTCGGCGTCGCGGCGATGACGCCCGCGAGCAGGAAGCCCGCGTGCGCGATCGACGAGTAGGCGAGCAGCCGCTTGATGTCGGTCTGGGTGATGGCGACGACCGCGCCGCCGAGCATCGTGACGATCGCGATGGCCCACATGACCGGACGCCAGTCCCAGGTGAGGCCGGGCAGCACCACGTACAGCAGGCGGAGCAGCGCGCCGAAGGCGGCGACCTTGGTGGCGGCGGCCATGAAGCCGGTCACCGGGGTGGGGGCGCCCTGGTAGACGTCCGGGGTCCACATGTGGAACGGGACGGCGCCGACCTTGAAGAGCAGGCCCATGAGGACCAGCGCGAAGCCGATGAGGAGCAGGACGTCGTTGCCCATGGTCTCGGCGAGCGCCGGGTTCACGGTGGCGACGGCGCCGTCCACGACGTCGGCGATGGCGGCGTACGAGACGGAGCCCGCGTAGCCGTAGAGCAGGGCGATCCCGAAGAGCAGGAAGGCCGAGGAGAAGGCGCCGAGGAGGAAGTACTTGACCGCCGCCTCCTGCGACATCAGCCGCTTGCGGCGGGCGACGGCGCACAGCAGGTAGAGCGGGAGGGAGAAGACCTCGAGCGCGATGAAGAGGGTCAGGAGGTCGTTGGCGGCCGGGAAGACCAGCATGCCGGCGATCGCGAAGAGCGCGAGCGGGAAGACCTCGGTGGTGGTGAAGCCGGCCTTGACGGCCGCCTTCTCGTGGTCGCCGCCGGGGACGGCGGCGGCCTCGGCGGCGAAGGAGTCGACCTTGTGGCCGTGGTCGGCCGGGTCGAGCCTGCGCTCGGCGAAGGTGAGGACGGAGACGATCGAGGCGAGCAGGATCGTGCCCTGGAGGAAGAGAGCGGGGCCGTCGACGGCGATGGCGCCCATCGCCGCGATGCCCGCCTTGGTGGTGCCGAAGCCGCCGGCCGCGAGGCCGACGACGGCGGCGAACGCGGCCGCGAGGGCCAGGACGGACAGGAAGACCTGGGTGAAGTAGCGGCCCTTGCGGGGCACGAAGGCTTCGACGAGGACACCGAGGATCGCCGCGCCGACGACGATCAGCACGGGGGCGAGCTGGGTGTACTCGATCTTCGGCGCCGGGATCTTGTTCAGCGGCTCGGCGGCCGTCGTCCACAGGCTGTGGACAGCGAGGGCGTTCACTTGGCCGCCTCCACGTTCTGGACGGGGACTTCGGGGGTGGGGTCGGTCCGCTGCACGTCCGACATCGTGTGCCGGACGGCCGGGTTGACCACGTCCGTCAGCGGCTTCGGGTAGACGCCGAGGAAGAGCAGGACCGCGATGAGCGGGGCGACCACCGCCAGCTCGCGCGCCCGCAGGTCGGGCATCGCGCGCACCTCCTCCTTCACCGGCCCGGTCATCGTCCGCTGGTAGAGGACGAGGACGTACAGCGCGGCGAGGACGATGCCGGTGGTGGCGACGATCCCGGCCACCGGGTAGCGGGCGAAGGTGCCCACCAGGACCAGGAACTCGCTGACGAACGGGGCGAGTCCGGGCAGCGACAGGGTCGCGAGACCGCCGATGAGGAAGGTGCCGGCGAGGACCGGGGCGACCTTCTGCACACCGCCGTAGTCGGCGATGAGCCGCGAGCCCCGCCGGGAGATCAGGAAGCCGGCGACCAGCATCAGGGCGGCGGTGGAGATGCCGTGGTTGACCATGTAGAGCGTGGCGCCCGACTGGCCCTGGCTGGTCATCGCGAAGATGCCCAGGATGATGAAGCCGAAGTGGGAGATCGACGCGTAGGCGACCAGCCGCTTGATGTCCCGCTGGCCGACCGCGAGCAGCGCCCCGTACACGATGCTGATCAGGGCGAGGACGATGATCGCGGGCGTGGCCCACTTGCTCGCCTCGGGGAAGAGGCCCAGGCAGAAGCGGAGCATCGCGAAGGTGCCGACCTTGTCGACGACCGCCGTGATGAGGACGGCGACCGGGGCGGTCGCCTCCCCCATCGCGTTCGGCAGCCAGGTGTGCAGCGGCCACAGCGGCGCCTTCACCGCGAAGGCGAAGAAGAAGCCGAGGAAGAGCCACTTCTCCGTGGACGAGGCCATCTCCAGCGAGCCGTTCGCCCGCGCCTCGGCGATCTCCGTGAGCGAGAAGTTCCCCGCGACCGTGTAGAGCCCGATGACGGCGGCCAGCATGATGAGCCCGCCGACCAGGTTGTAGAGCAGGAACTTGACCGCCGCGTACGAGCGCTGCGCCGCCGCGTTCTCGTCGGAGCCGCTGTGCGCGCGGTCGCCGAAGCCGCCGATGAGGAAGTACATCGGGATGAGCATGGCTTCGAAGAGGATGTAGAAGAGGAAGACGTCGGTGGCCTCGAAGGAGAGGATCACCATCGCCTCGACCATGAGGATCAGGGCGAAGAAGCCCTGCGTGGGCCGCCACCGCTTGGAGGAGGTCTCCAGGGGGTCGGCGTCGTGCCAGCCGGCCAGGATGATGAAGGGGATCAGCAGCGCGGTGAGCGCGATCAGCGCCACCCCGATGCCGTCGACGCCCAGTTCGTACCGGACGCCGAAGTCCCTGATCCAGGAGTGGGACTCGACCAGCTGGTAGCGGTCGCCGCCCGGCTCGAAGCGGGCGAAGACCAGTCCGGCGAGCACGAGCGTGACCAGCGAGACGGTCAGCGCCACCCACTTGGCCGCGGTGCGACGGGCGGCGGGCACGGCGGCGGTGAGGATCGCACCGACCGCCGGTACCGCTGCCGTCAACGTCAGAAGGGGAAAGGACATCGGCGTCACACCGCCCTCATCAGCAGGGTCGCGGCGATGAGGACCGCCGTACCGCCGAACATGGAGACCGCGTACGAGCGGACGTAGCCGTTCTGGAGCTTGCGCAGCCGGCCCGAGAGCCCGCCGACGCTCGCCGCCGTGCCGTTGACCACGCCGTCCACGAGGCTGTGGTCGACGTAGACCAGCGAGCGGGTCAGATGGGTGCCGCCGGTGACGAAGACGGCGTGGTTGAAGTCGTCCTGGAGCAGGTCGCGGCGGGCCGCCCGGGTGAGCAGCGAGCCGCGCGGGGCGACCACCGGCACGGGCCGGCGGCCGTACTGGAGCCAGGCCAGGCCGACGCCGATCACCATCACGGCGACCGTGGCCGAGGTGACGGCCATGGCGCTGATCGGCGGGTGGCCGTGCTCGTACTCGGTGACGGGTGCGAGCCAGTTCACGAACCGGTCGCCGATGCCGAAGATGCCGCCCGCGAAGACCGAGCCGAAGGCCAGCAGGATCATCGGGATCGTCATGGACTTCGGGGACTCGTGCGGGTGCGGCGGCTCGCCCTTCTCGTCGGGCTGCCAGCGCTTCTCGCCGAAGAAGGTCATCAGCATCACGCGCGTCATGTAGTACGCGGTGATGGCGGCGCCCAGCAGGGTGACCCCGCCGAGGATCCAGCCCTCGGTGCCGCCCTTGGCGAAGGCCGCCTCGATGATCATGTCCTTGGAGAAGAAGCCGGACAGGCCCGGGAAGCCGATGATGGCGAGGTAGCCGAGGCCGAAGGTGACGAAGGTGACCGGCATGTACTTCCTGAGGCCACCGTACTTCCGCATGTCCACCTCGTCGTTCATGCCGTGCATGACCGAACCGGCGCCGAGGAAGAGCCCGGCCTTGAAGAAGCCGTGCGTCACCAGGTGCATGACCGCGAAGACGTAGCCGATGGGGCCGAGGCCGGCCGCCAGGATCATGTAGCCGATCTGCGACATCGTCGAGCCGGCGAGGGCCTTCTTGATGTCGTCCTTGGCGCAACCGACGATCGCACCGAAGAGGAGCGTGACCGCGCCGACGATGGTGACGACGAGCTGCGCGTCCGGCGCCGCGTTGAAGATGTCGGCGGAGCGGACGATCAGGTACACGCCGGCGGTGACCATGGTCGCCGCGTGGATGAGGGCCGAGACCGGGGTCGGGCCCTCCATCGCGTCCCCGAGCCAGGACTGCAGCGGCACCTGGGCCGACTTGCCGCAGGCGGCGAGGAGCAGCATCAGGCCGATCGCGGTCAGCGTGCCCTCGGAGGTCTCGCTCGCCGACTCCAGGACGGGGCCGAAGGCGAAGGTGCCGAAGGTGGTGAACATCAGCATGATCGCGATCGACAGGCCGATGTCACCGACCCGGTTGACCAGGAACGCCTTCTTCGCGGCGGTGGCCGCGCTGGGCTTGTGCTGCCAGAAGCCGATCAGGAGGTACGAGGCGAGGCCGACGCCCTCCCAGCCGAAGTACAGCAGCAGGTAGTTGTCCGCGAGGACGAGCAGCAGCATCGCCGCCACGAACAGGTTCAGGTAGCCGAAGAAGCGGCGGCGCCGCTCGTCGTGCTCCATGTACCCGATCGAGTAGACGTGGATGAGCGTGCCCACACCGCTGATCAGCAGGACGAAGGTCATCGACAGCTGGTCGAGCTGGAAGGCGACGTCCGCCTGGAAGCCCTCGACGGGGATCCAGGTGAACAGGTGCTGGTGCATCGCCCGGTCGTCGGCGCTCTTGCCGAGCATGTCGGCGAAGAGGACGAGGCCGATGACGAAGGAGACGGCCGCGAGGAGCGTGCCGAGCCAGTGCCCGGTCTTGTCGAGCCGGCGGCCGCCGCACAGCAGGACGGCCGCTCCGAGCAGGGGCGCCGCGATGAGCAGCGCAATCAGGTTGTCCACGGTTCAGCCCCTCACAGCTTCATCAGGCTGGCGTCGTCGACCGAGGCCGAGTGGCGGGATCGGAAGACGGACACGATGATCGCGAGCCCGACGACGACCTCCGCGGCGGCCACGACCATCGTGAAGAAGGCGATGATCTGGCCGTCGAGGTTGCCGTGCATGCGGGAGAAGGCGACGAACGCGAGGTTGCAGGCGTTGAGCATCAGCTCCACGCACATGAAGACCACGATCGCGTTCCGCCGGATCAGCACCCCGATCGCACCGATGGTGAACAACAGGGCGGCGAGATAGAGGTAGTTGACGGGGCTCACTGATGGGCCTCCTCTCCGTCACGAGCGTCGTCACGAGCGGCGTCCCGGGCGTCGTCCCGGTCGCGTCCGAGCCGCTCCTCGGAGCGCTGCTCCAGGGCCTTGAGATCGGCGAGCGCCTCGCCCGACACGTCCCGCACCTGGCCCCGCTTGCGCAGGGTGGAGATGACGGTGAGCTCGGACGGGGTGCCGTCGGGCAGCAGGCCCGGCACGTCCACGGCGTTGTGCCGGGCGTAGACGCCGGGGGCGGGCAGCGGCGGCAGGTGCTTGCCCTCGCGGACGCGCTGCTCGGCCAGCTCGCGCTGGGTCCTGGCCCGCTCGGTGCGCTCCCGGTGGGTGAGGAGCATCGCGCCGACGGACGCGGTGATGAGCAGGGCGCCGGTGATCTCGAAGGCGAAGACGTACTTGGTGAAGATGAGGGCCGCCAGGCCCTCCACGTTGCCCCCGTGGGCCGCGTTCGCCGCGCCGAGGCCGGCGAACTCGGTCAGGGCCGCGTTCCCGATGCCGGCGAAGAGCAGGACGCCGAAGCCGAGGCCGCAGGCCGCGGCCCACCAGCGCTGGCCCTTGATGGTCTCCTTCAGCGAGTCCGCGGCCGTGACGCCGACCAGCATGACGACGAAGAGGAAGAGCATCATGATCGCGCCGGTGTAGACGACGATCTGCACGATGCCGAGGAAGTACGCGCCGTTGGCCAGGTAGAAGACCGCGAGGACGATCATCGTGCCGGCCAGGCAGAGGGCCGAGTGCACGGCCTTCCTCATGAGGATGGTGCACAGCGCGCCGACGACGGCGACGGTGCCGAGCACCCAGAACTGGACGGCCTCGCCGGTGGAGGTGGTGTACGCCGCGAGCGCGCTCATGCGTCCGCCCCCTCCTGCTCGGGCTTCTCTCCCTTGGACACGGCGACCTGGCGCTCGGTACCGGGCGCGGCCTCGACGACCAGGCCCTGGTAGTAGTCCTGCTCGGTCATGCCGGGGAAGATCGCGTGCGGGGTGTCGACCATCCGGTCCTCGAGGCCCGCGAGCAGCTGCTCCTTGGTGTAGATCAGGTTCTCGCGGGAGGAGTCGGCCAGCTCGAACTCGTTGGTCATCGTGAGCGCGCGGGTGGGGCACGCCTCGATGCACAGCCCGCACAGGATGCAGCGGGCGTAGTTGATCTGGTAGACGCGGCCGTACCGCTCGCCGGGCGAGTAGCGCTCCTCGTCCGTGTTGTCCGCGCCCTCCACGTAGATGGCGTCGGCGGGACAGGCCCAGGCGCACAGCTCGCAGCCGACGCACTTCTCCAGGCCGTCCGGGTGGCGGTTGAGCTGGTGCCGGCCGTGGAAGCGGGGTGCCGTCGTCTTCTGCTGCTCCGGGTACTGCTCGGTCAGCCGCTTCTTGAACATGGCCTTGAAGGTCACGCCGAAGCCGGCCACCGGATTCTGGAAGTCAGACACGATCCGTCCCCCTTTCGTCACTCTCGGTAGCAGTATCGGGGCCACCACTGACAACGAGGTCCCGCTGGTGTCGGGGCCTGCGCCGGGGCACGGGCGGCAGGGACTGTCCGGGCTTGGGCGGTACGGGGAAGCCGCCGGCCATCGGGTCGAACTCCCGCTCGTCGGCGGGCCCGGCCGCCGCGCCCTTCTCGCCCTTCCCCTTCCGGTCGCGGAAGAGGTCGGCCACGAAGGAGAGCAGCAGCACCACCAGGACGGCACCGGCCACGTACAGCACGATGTTGGTGAAGGCGATGTTCTCGTTGCGCAGCGCCCGGACGGTGGCGACCAGCATCAGCCAGACCACGGAGACCGGGATGAGCACCTTCCAGCCGAGCTTCATCAGCTGGTCGTAGCGGACGCGGGGCAGGGTGCCGCGGAGCCAGATGAAGAAGAAGAGCAGCAGCTGCACCTTGAGGACGAACCACAGCATCGGCCACCAGCCGTGGTTGGCGCCCTCCCAGAAGGTGGAGACCGGGTACGGGGCCCGCCAGCCGCCCAGGAAGAGCGTCACCGACACGGCGGAGACCGTCACCATGTTCACGTACTCGGCGAGCATGAACATCGCGAACTTGATGGACGAGTACTCGGTGTTGAAGCCGCCGACGAGGTCGCCCTCGGACTCCGGCATGTCGAAGGGGGCCCGGTTCGTCTCACCGACCATCGTCACGATGTAGATGAGGAACGACACCGGCAGCAGGATCACGAACCAGCGGTCCTGCTGGGCCTCGACGATCGCCGAGGTCGACATCGAGCCGGAGTAGAGGAAGACGGAGGCGAAGGCGGCGCCCATGGCGATCTCGTACGAGATCATCTGCGCGCAGGAGCGGAGGCCGCCGAGCAGCGGGTACGTGGAGCCGGACGACCAGCCGGCGAGCACGATGCCGTAGATGCCGACGGACGCGACCGCGAGGATGTAGAGCATCGCGATCGGCAGGTCGGTGAGCTGCATCGTGGTGCGCTGGCCGAAGATCGACACCTCGTTGCCGGCCGGCCCGAAGGGGATCACGGCGATGGCCATGAAGGCGGGGATGGCGGCGACGATCGGGGCCAGGACGTAGACGACCTTGTCGGCCCGCTTGACGATCACGTCCTCCTTCAGCATCAGCTTGATGCCGTCCGCGAGGGACTGGAGGAGGCCCCAGGGGCCGTGCCGGTTGGGGCCGATGCGCAGCTGCATCCAGGCGACGACCTTGCGCTCCCACACGATGGAGAAGAGCACGGTGACCATCAGGAACGCGAAGCAGAAGACGGCCTTGATCGCGACGAGCCACCAGGGGTCCGTCCCGAACATGGAGAGGTCCTCGGCGGCGAGGAGGGTGTTCACGCCTGCACCTCCGTCGAAGTCGAGGGGGCAGCCGGTCCGATGCGGACCAGGTCGCCGGGGCGGGCGCCGGTGTCGGCGAGGACACCGTGACCGGTCGAGTTCAGGGGGAGCCAGACGACGCGGTCGGGCATGTCGGTGACCTGGAGCGGGAAGGCGACCGCGCCGGCGGGGCCGGTGACCTCCAGGAGGTCGCCGTCCTTGACGCCGGTGTCGGCGGCGGTGGCGGCGGAGAGCCGGGCGACCGCCGCGTGGCGGGTGCCGGCCAGGGCGGTGTCGCCCTCCTGGAGGCGGCCCAGGTCGAGCAGGAGGCGGTGGCCGGCGAGGACCGCCTCGTCGTCGCCGGGCCGGGGGGCCGGGACGGCGTGCGCGGTGGGCTCGGAGGCCCGGTCCTCGGTCCACCGGCCGAGCCGGTCCAGCTCGCGCCGGGCCGCCTTCAGGTCGGGCAGGGCGAGGTGGGCGTCCATGGCGTCGGCCAGCATGTGCAGGACCCGGGCGTCGGTCGGGGAGAGCGCGCGGGTCATCTGCTCGGGCTTGAGCGCCGCCTCGAACATCCGGACGCGGCCTTCCCAGTTGAGGAAGGTGCCGGACTTCTCGGCGACCGCGGCGACCGGCAGGACGACGTCGGCGCGCTCGGTGACGGCACCGGGGCGCAGTTCGAGGGAGACGACGAAGGCCGCGTCGAGGGCTTCACGCGCGCGTGCCGGGTCGGGCAGGTCGTCGACGCCGACGCCGCCGACGAGGAGTCCGGCGAGTTCGCCGGAGGCGGCCGCCTCCACGATCTGGCCGGTGTCGCGGCCGTAGCCGTGCGGGAGTTCGCGGACGCCCCAGGCGGCGGCGACCTCCTCACGCGCGCGGGGGTCGGTCGCGGGCCGCCCGCCGGGCAGCAGGCTCGGCAGCGCCCCCGCCTCGACGGCGCCGCGCTCGCCGGCGCGGCGCGGGATCCACACCAGCGCCGCCCCGGTGGCGGCCGAGGCGCGGAGCGCGGCGGTCAGCGCGCCGGGCACGCCGGCGAGCCGCTCGCCGACGGCGATGACGGCGCCCTCCTGGCGCAGGGCCTCGGAGGCGGCCCAGCCGGTGGAGTCGAGGCCGACCCGGGAGGTGAGGGCGTCGAGCCACTCGGTCTCGGTGCCGGGGGCGGCGGGCAGCAGCGTGCCGCCGGCCTTCTCAAGCCCTCGGGTGGCGTGGGCGGCGACGGCGTACGTCTTCTGCCCGTGCTTGCGCCACGCCTTGCGGAGCCGCAGGAAGACGCCGGGGGCCTCCTCCTCGGCCTCCAGGCCGACGAGCAGCACCATCGGCGCGGCTTCGAGGGTCGTGTACGTGACCCCCGCCCCGTCCAGGTCCCGGCCCCGGCCCGCCACGTACGAGGCGAGGAAGTCGGCCTCCTCGCCGGAGTGGATCCGGGCCCGGAAGTCGACGTCGTTGGTGTCGAGGGCGACGCGGGCGAACTTGGCGTAGGCGTAGGCGTCCTCGACGGTGAGCCGGCCGCCGGCGAGGACGGCGCTGCGGCCGCGGACGAGTCCGCGGGCGGCGGCCTCCAGCGCCTCGGGCCAGGACGCCGGTTCGAGGACCCCGTTCGCGTTGCGGACGAGGGGGGTCGTCAGCCGGTCGCGCTGCTGCGCGTACCGGAAGGCGAACCGGCCCTTGTCGCAGATCCACTCCTCGTTGACCTCGGGGTCGTCCTGCGCGAGGCGCCGCATGACCTTGCCGCGCCGGTGGTCGGTGCGGGTGGCGCAGCCGCCGGCGCAGTGCTCGCAGACGGACGGCGTCGACACCAGGTCGAAGGGCCGGGAGCGGAAGCGGTACGCCGCCGAGGTCAGCGCGCCGACCGGGCAGATCTGGATGGTGTTGCCGGAGAAGTACGACTCGAAGGGGTCGCCCTCGCCGGTGCCGACCTGCTGGAGGGCGCCGCGCTCGACGAGCTCGATCATCGGGTCGCCGGCGATCTGGTTCGAGAAGCGGGTGCAGCGGGCGCAGAGCACGCACCGCTCGCGGTCGAGCAGCACCTGGGTGGAGATCGGTACCGGCTTCTCGTAGGTCCGCTTGACGCCCTCGAAGCGGGAGTCGGCCTGGCCGTGGGACATGGCCTGGTTCTGCAGCGGGCACTCGCCGCCCTTGTCGCAGACCGGGCAGTCCAGCGGGTGGTTGATGAGCAGCAGCTCCATCACGCCGTGCTGGGCCTTCTCGGCGACCGGCGAGGTCAGCTGCGACTTGACGACCATGCCGTCGGTGCAGGTGATGGTGCAGGACGCCATCGGCTTGCGCTGGCCCTCGACCTCGACGATGCACTGGCGGCAGGCGCCGGCGGGGTCGAGGAGGGGGTGGTCGCAGAAGCGGGGGATCTCGATGCCGAGCTGTTCGGCGGCGCGGATGACCAGGGTCCCCTTGGGGACGGAGATCTCGGCGCCGTCGATGGTCAGCGTGACCAGGTCCTCGGGCGGTACCGCCGGGCTTCCGCCGCCGGACGGGCCGGCCGTGGTGACCGTCATGCCGTCACCTCCTTGTGGTTGTCCGCCCAGGCGGTCGACTTGGCCGGGTCGAAGGGGCAGCCCTTGCCCGTGATGTGCTGCTCGTACTCCTCGCGGAAGTACTTGAGCGAGGAGAAGATCGGCGAGGCGGCGCCGTCGCCGAGGGCGCAGAACGACTTGCCGTTGATGTTGTCGGCGATGTCGTTCAGCTTGTCGAGGTCGGCCATCTCCCCTTCGCCGGCCTCGATGTCGCGGAGGAGCTGGACGAGCCAGTAGGTGCCCTCGCGGCAGGGGGTGCACTTGCCGCAGGACTCGTGGGCGTAGAACTCGGTCCAGCGGGTGACGGCCCGGACGACGCAGGTGGTCTCGTCGAAGCACTGGAGGGCCTTGGTGCCGAGCATGGAGCCGGCGGCGCCGACGCCCTCGTAGTCGAGCGGCACGTCGAGGTGCTCGTCGGTGAACATGGGGGTGGAGGAGCCGCCGGGCGTCCAGAACTTGAGCCGGTGCCCGGGGCGCATCCCGCCGCTCATGTCGAGGAGCTGGCGCAGGGTGATGCCGAGGGGGGCCTCGTACTGGCCGGGCGAGGCGACGTGCCCGCTGAGCGAGTAGAGCGTGAAGCCCGGGGACTTCTCGCTGCCCATCGAGGTGAACCATTCCTTGCCGCGGTCGAGGATCGCGGGAACGGAGGCGATGGACTCGACGTTGTTCACCACGGTGGGGCAGGCGTAGAGGCCGGCGACCGCGGGGAAGGGGGGCCGCAGCCGGGGCTGGCCGCGGCGGCCTTCGAGCGAGTCGAGGAGTGCGGTCTCCTCGCCGCAGATGTACGCGCCGGCGCCGGCGTGCACGGTGAGCTCGACGTCGAGCCCGCTGCCGAGGATGTCCGTGCCGAGGTAGCCGGCCTGGTACGCCTCGCGGACCGCCTCGTGGAGGCGGCGCAGGACGGGGACGACCTCGCCGCGCAGGTAGATGAAGGCGTGGCTGGAGCGGATCGCGTAGCAGGCGATCACGATGCCCTCGATGAGGGAGTGCGGGTTGGCGAAGAGGAGGGGGATGTCCTTGCAGGTGCCGGGCTCGGACTCGTCGGCGTTGACGACGAGGTAGTGCGGCTTGCCGTCGCCCTGCGGGATGAACTGCCACTTCATGCCGGTGGGGAAGCCGGCGCCGCCGCGTCCGCGGAGCCCGGAGTCCTTCACGTAGGCGATGAGGTCGTCGGGGCTCATCGCGAGGGCCTTGCGCAGGCCCCGGTAGCCCTCGTGCCGTTCGTACGTCTCCAGGGTCCAGGAGTCGGGCTGGTCCCAGAAGGCGGAGAGGACCGGGGAGAGCAGTTTCTCGGGGCTGCTGCTGTTGATCTCGGCCGCCAATGTCATCACGCTCCCTCCTGACCGGCTGCCTCGCCGCGCGGGTGGACGATTCGGGTGTGCGGGGTCTCGCCCTTGGCCAGGCGGAGGCCGACGAGGGAGGCGGGTCCGGCGCCGCCGGTGGCCTCGACGGCGCCGGGGCGCTCGTCGGGGAAGCCGGCGAGGATCCGGGCGGTCTCCTTGAAGGTGCAGAGCGGGGCGCCGCGGGTGGGTTCGACGGTGCGGCCCGCGCGGAGGTCGTCGACCATCTTCTTGGCCGACTCGGGGGTCTGGTTGTCGAAGAACTCCCAGTTGACCATCACCACGGGGGCGAAGTCGCAGGCCGCGTTGCACTCGATGTGCTCAAGGGTGATCGTGCCGTCGTCGGTCGTCTCGTTGTTGCCGACGCCGAGGTGCTCCTTGAGCTCCTCGAAGATGGCGTCGCCGCCCATGACCGCGCAGAGCGTGTTGGTGCAGACGCCGACCTGGTAGTCGCCGGACGGCCTGCGCCGGTACATCGTGTAGAAGGTGGCGACGGCGGTGACCTCGGCGGTGGTCAGGCCGAGCTGGTCGGCGCAGAACTGCATGCCGGTACGGGTCACGTGGCCCTCCTCCGACTGCACCAGGTGCAGCATCGGCAGGAGCGCGGAGCGGGAGCCGGGGTAGCGGTCGATGATCGCCTTCGCGTCCTCCTCCAGCCGGGCCCGGACGTCGTCCGGGTAGGCGGGGGCGGGCAGCTGGGGCATCCCGAGGCTGACGTTCCCGGTCGTCGGGGTCTCCGTCATCGGTCGACGCCTCCCATCACGGGGTCGATGGAGGCGACGGCGACGATGACGTCGGCGACCTGGCCGCCCTCGCACATCGCGGCCATGGCCTGGAGGTTGGTGAAGGACGGGTCGCGGAAGTGGACCCGGAAGGGGCGGGTGCCCCCGTCGGAGACCACGTGCACGCCGAGTTCGCCCTTGGGGGACTCGACGGCCGCGTACGCCTGGCCGGCGGGGACCCGGAAGCCCTCGGTGACCAGCTTGAAGTGGTGGATCAGGGCCTCCATGGAGGTGCCCATGATCTTCTTGATGTGGTCGAGGGAGTTACCGAGGCCGTCGGGGCCGAGGGCGAGCTGGGCGGGCCAGGCGATCTTCTTGTCGCCGACCATGACCGGGCCGGGCTCCAGGCGGTCGAGGCACTGCTCGACGATCCGCAGCGACTGGCGCATCTCCTCCAGGCGGACGAGGAAGCGGCCGTAGGAGTCGCAGGTGTCGGCGGTGGGGACCTCGAAGTCGTAGTCCTCGTAGCCGCAGTACGGGTCGGTCTTCCGCAGGTCGTGCGGGAGGCCCGCCGACCGGAGGATCGGTCCGGTGGCGCCGAGGGCCATGCAGCCGGTGAGGTCGAGGTGGCCGACGCCCTGCATGCGGGCCTTGAAGATGGGGTTGCCGGTGGCGAGCTTGTCGTACTCCGGCAGGTTCTTCTTCATGGTCTTCACGAACTCGCGCACGGCGTCGACGCCGCCGGGCGGGAGGTCCTGGGCGAGGCCGCCGGGCCGGATGTACGCGTGGTTCATGCGCAGGCCGGTGATCAGCTCGTACAGGTCCAGGATCATCTCGCGGTCCCGGAAGCCGTAGATCATGATCGTGGTGGCGCCGAGCTCCATGCCGCCGGTGGCGATGCACACCAGGTGCGAGGAGAGCCGGTTGAGCTCCATGAGCAGGACCCGGATGACGCTGGCCCGGTCGGGGATGTCGTCGGTGATGCCGAGCAGCTTCTCCACGCCGAGGCAGTACGCCGTCTCGTTGTAGAACGAGGTGAGGTAGTCCATGCGCGTGACGAAGGTGGTGCCCTGCGTCCAGGTCCGGTATTCGAGGTTCTTCTCGATGCCGGTGTGGAGGTAGCCGATGCCGCAGCGGGCCTCGGTGACGGTCTCGCCGTCGATCTCCAGGATGAGCCGGAGCACGCCGTGGGTGGACGGGTGCTGGGGGCCCATGTTGACGACGATCCGCTCGTCGTCGGCCTTGGCCGCGGACTGGACGACCTCGTCCCAGTCGCCGCCGGTGACCGTGTAGACGGCACCCTCGGTCGTTTCGCGGGGGCTGGATGCGGTGCTGTTCACGAGTACGACCTCCGCTGGTCCGGAGCCGGGATCTGGGCGCCCTTGTACTCGACGGCGATGCCGCCGAGCGGATAGTCCTTGCGCTGCGGGTGGCCCTGCCAGTCGTCCGGCATCATGATCCGGGTGAGGGCCTGGTGGCCTTCGAAGACGATCCCGAAGAAGTCGTACGTCTCCCGCTCGTGCCAGTCGTTCGTCGGGTAGACGTCCGTCAGCGACGGGATCCGCGGGTCCTCGTCGGGAGCCGAGACCTCCAGCCGGATCAGCCGCCCGTGGGTGAGCGAGCGCAGGTGGTAGACGGCGTGCAGCTCGCGGCCCTTGTCGCCCGGGTAGTGGACGCCGGAGACGCCGGTGCAGAGCTCGAAGCGGAGCGCCGGGTCGTCGCGCAGGGTGCGGGCGACCCGGACGAGGTGCTCGCGCTCGATGTGGAAGGTGAGCTCGCCCCGGTCGACGACCGTCTTCTCGATGGCGTTCCCGGGGACGAGCCCCTGCTCCTCCAGGGCGCCTTCGAGCTCGTCGGCGACCTCGTCGAACCAGCCGCCGTAGGGGCGGGAGGCGGGACCGGGGAGGCGGATCGAGCGGACGAGACCGCCGTAGCCGGAGGTGTCGCCGCCGTTGTTCGCGCCGAACATGCCCCGCTGGAGCCGTACCTCCTCCCCGTGGTCACCGCGCTGACCGGGCAGGTTCTGCGCGCTCAGCTCCTTCTCGGGGTTCGGGGTTTCGTCGCTCAACGGAGCAGACCCTTCATCTCGATGGTCGGCAGCGCCTTGAGCGCCGCCTCCTCCGCCTCGCGGGCCGCCTCCTCGGCGTTCACGCCGAGCTTGGAGCTCTGGATCTTCTGGTGGAGCTTGAGGATCGCGTCCATCAGCATCTCCGGGCGCGGCGGGCAGCCGGGCAGGTAGATGTCGACCGGCACGATGTGGTCGACGCCCTGCACGATGGCGTAGTTGTTGAACATGCCGCCCGAGGACGCGCAGACGCCCATGGAGATGACCCACTTGGGGTTGGGCATCTGGTCGTAGACCTGCCGCAGGACGGGCGCCATCTTCTGGCTGACCCGGCCGGCGACGATCATCAGGTCGGCCTGGCGCGGCGAGCCGCGGAAGACCTCCATGCCGAAGCGGGCGAGGTCGTAGCGGCCGGCGCCGGTCGTCATCATCTCGATGGCGCAGCAGGCGAGGCCGAAGGTCGCGGGGAAGACGGACGCCTTCCGGACCCAGCCCGCGGCCTGCTCGACGGTGGTCAGCAGGAAACCGCTGGGCAGCTTCTCTTCGAGTCCCATGGGTGCTCCTCAGCCCCTCAGTCCCATTCCAGGCCGCCGCGACGCCACACGTACGCGTAGGCGACGAAGACGGTGAGCACGAAGAGCAGCATCTCCACGAGCCCGAAAAGCCCCAGGGCGTCGAAGGTGACGGCCCAGGGATAGAGGAAGACGATCTCGATATCGAAGATGATGAAGAGCATCGCCGTCAGGTAGTACTTGATCGGGAAGCGGCCTCCCCCGGCGGGAGTGGGCGTCGGTTCGATACCGCACTCGTACGCCTCAAGTTTCGCCCTGTTGTACCGCTTTGGCCCGATTAGCGTGGCCATGACCACGGAGAAGATCGCAAACCCCGCACCCAGGGCACCGAGCACGAGGATGGGCGCGTACGCATTCACGCTCCTCGCTCCTTCCAGTCGTCCTTGACCGTTGGACCGCACTGCCGGCTCGCGGAGCCCCCGCGGCGACCCTCCAGGAAGATCGCCCACATGTGAGGCAGTTCACAAGCCTGACGTCCGCGTATCTTAAGCCCGCCCCTCTGTGATCTGCGACACGGGAGTCACCAACGGATTTGTGATCTCCACCACCTGACGAAGGATCATGAAGTCGGATGAGCGGTGATCTTGTCGCGTGAAGCGCCCAGGTGATCACCAGGTGTGACATTCGGACCGGAAATCGCTGGTCGGAGCGGGTGGCGCTCTATCAAGAGATGGAGCATGCAAGCAAATTGGCAGTGGACGCATCCGGGTGATATAGGCACGGGCTTCGCTCGTCCGGGGGGCCGGCGGGACGGAAGTGGACGCCCCGACTCCGTGTGCACGCGTTCACGAGACGGAAGTGTGACCTGCGTCACCCCTTCCGAGCCCGAAAAGAACAGGGCTTGGCCATCGGCGTCAAGAGGTGGTAAGCGAAGGGCAATTCGGGCATCTCATCGAAAACCCATGATCAAGGGCGCAATGAGCCTCGCCCGATTTGCCCGTTACGGCGTCAATAAGGGCGCCGAGGAAGCGGATTGTGGAGTTCCGGTCGTAACTGTGGCGCAACCCACGTTTCTTGAAGGGAACCGTGAAGCCCTGATAGCGGTTGTACCCATGTCCCACACCGCTCACATACCCAGCCACCGGAAGCCCCGCCGGAGCGCCTCCAAGCTCGCGCTCCGCGCCGGAGTTGCCGGTGGCGTCCTCAGCACCATCGCGGTGGCCGGTGCTGCCGGACCGGCGAATGCCGAGCCGGTGACCGAGACCATCGAGATGCCCACGCTGGGATCGCTCGGCACTGACCTCTCCAGCGCCGTGGCCGCCTCCGCCGAGGCGTCCCAGCAGGAGGCCCTCGGCCAGAGCCTGGAGGCCCAGGAGGCCGCCGCCCTGCAGAAGGCCGCCAAGGAGGCCAAGAAGGCCAAGGCGGAGGCCGACCGCAAGGCCGAGGCCGAGCGCGCCGAGAAGGCCCGCCAGGAGGCCGAGGCGAAGGCCGAGCGCGAGCGCGCCGAGGCCGAGGCCCGCGCCGAGGCGCAGGCCCGCGCCTCCCGCGACGCCGCCCGCACCCAGCTGACCTCCACCTCGGCGTCGGGTTCGTCCGGCTCCTCCGGTTCGTCCGCTTCGGACTCGTCCTCCGGCTCGTCGTCCTCCGGCTCGTCCTCCTCGGACTCGGGCTCCTCGAACGACAGCGGCTCCTCCGCCTCCGACTCGTCGTCGACCCAGGCCCCCTCCGGCACCGCCGCCTCGATCGTGGCCTTCGCCCGCGCCCAGGTCGGCGACGCGTACGTCACCGGCGGCACCGGCCCGAACTCGTGGGACTGCTCGGGTCTCGTGCAGGCCGCCTACGCCGCCGCCGGCATCGACCTGCCGCGCATCTCGTACCAGCAGTCGAGCATGGGCAGCTCCGTCTCCCTGGGCAACCTCCAGCCGGGCGACATCCTCTACTGGGGCAGCCGCAGCGGCTCGTACCACGTCGCCATCTACGTCGGCGGCGGCAAGTACGTCGGCGCGCAGAACTCCTCCACCGGCGTCGTCGAGCGCTCGCTCGACTGGGACCCGCCGTCGGGCGCCGTCCGCGTCCTCTGACCGCGCGGACCGCATCGCCGTATACACGAAGGGCCGTCACTCCTCGGGGGAGCGACGGCCCTTCGGGGTTCCCGGGGCGTCAGGCTTTCGGGGCGACCTTCGAGAGGCCGTTGATGATGCGGTCCATCGCGTCGCCGCCCGTGGGGTCCGTCAGGTTCGCCAGCATCTTGAGGGTGAACTTCATCAGGACCGGGTGGGTCAGGCCGCGCTGGGTGGCGATCTTCATGACCTTCGGGTTGCCGATGAGCTTCACGAAGGCGCGGCCCAGCGTGTAGTAGCCGCCGTAGGTGTCCTTGAGGATCCGCGGGTAGTTGCGCAGGGCCAGCTCGCGCTGCGCGGGGGTGGCGCGGGCGTGGGCCTGGACGATGACGTCGGCGGCGATCTGGCCGGACTCCATGGCGTAGGCGATGCCCTCGCCGTTGAAGGGGTTGACCAGGCCGCCCGCGTCGCCGACGAGCAGCAGGCCCTTGGTGTAGTGCGGCTGGCGGTTGAAGGCCATCGGGAGGGCCGCGCCGCGGATCGGGGTCGTCATGTTGTCGGGGGTGAAGCCCCAGTCCTCCGGCATCGAGGCGCACCACGCCTTCAGCACCTCGCGCCAGTCCAGCTCGCGGAAGGCGGAGGAGGAGTTGAGGATGCCGAGGCCGACGTTGGAGGTGCCGTCGCCCATGCCGAAGATCCAGCCGTAGCCGGGCAGGAGCCGGTCCTCCGCGCCCCGCTTGTCCCACAGCTCCAGCCACGACTCCAGGTAGTCGTCGTCGTGCCGGGGCGTCGTGAAGTACGTGCGGACGGCGACGCCCATCGGGCGGTCCTCGCGCCGGTGCAGGCCCATGGCGAGGGACAGCCGGGTCGAGTTGCCGTCGGCGGCGACGACCAGCGGGGCGTGGAAGGTGACCTCGGCCTTCTCCTCGCCGAGCTTGGCGTGGACGCCGGTGATCCGGCCGGTGCGGGCGTCGGTGATCGGGGCGCCGACGTTGCAGCGCTCGTACAGCCGGGCACCGGCCTTCTGCGCCTGCCGGGCCAGCAGTTCGTCGAAGTCGTCGCGCTTGCGGACCAGGCCGTAGTCCGGGTACGAGGCGAGGTCGGGCCAGTCGAGCTGGAGCCGGACGCCGCCGCCGATGATCCGCAGGCCCTTGTTCCGCAGCCAGCCGGCCTCTTCGGAGATGTCGATGCCCATGGAGACGAGCTGCTTGGTGGCGCGCGGGGTGAGGCCGTCGCCGCAGACCTTCTCGCGCGGGAACGCCGTCTTCTCCAGGAGCAGCACGTCGAGACCGGCCTTGGCCAGGTAGTACGCGGTGGTGGAGCCGGCCGGGCCCGCCCCGACGACGATCACATCAGCGCTGTGCTCGGAGAGGGGCTTCTCGGTCACGGCGAATCTCCCGAAAGGTCGGCGATGAGGTCGTAGGGAAGTCTAGGGCGGGCCGTGCGGAGCGGGGCGGAGGGGCGGTGCTACCGCTCCGGGTGCCATTCCGCCGACGGCCAGGCGTACGCGTCGAAACCGTCCGGGACCCGGCCGCAGGGCGCGTACGCGCGCACCTCGTACGTGCCCGTCGGCTCGTACCAGTCGACGCTCACCGTGTCCCCGGAGGCCGGGTCCTCGAAGCGGAAGCCGCGGTCGGAGACGTCCTCGGAGGTGAGCCTCCAGCCGGCGGCGGCCAGCCTCGCCCTGGTGCGGTCCTGGCCCGCCCCGGCCGCGGCGGCGGACACCCCGCGCACCTCCCAGCGCAGCACGAAGCTGTGGACGTCACGGCGGGACTCGTCGATGTGCGCGAGGGAGCGCAGACCCCGGTGGTAGCAGCTGCCGGTCTCCACGCGGCCGGCGAGCGGCGCGGTACCGGGCGGCAGGCCCGCCTCGTCGTACGCCCGCCCCGCCTCCGTCTTCAGCCTCGCGGCGGCCGCCTCCGGGTCGACGGCGGGGTACGGCCTGCCGAACCACACGGCGGCGGCCAGGACGGCGAGGCCGCCGGCGGCGGTGGCGAGGAGGGCGCGGCGGACGGGGCGGGGCGGACGGCGGAGGCGCATGGGCCGATCGTCCGGTGCCGGCGACCCGCGCCGCATCGGCGCGGGTACTCAGCGGCGTACTCAGGGAGTCACGGCTGCTTGAAGCCCCGGTGGAGGGCGACGATGCCGCCGGTCAGGTTGCGCCAGGCCACCTTGGACCAGCCGGCCTTCTGGAGGAGGCCCGCGAGGGTGGGCTGGTCCGGCCAGGACTGGATGGACTCGGCGAGGTAGACGTACGCGTCGGGGTTGGAGGAGACCGCGCGGGCCACCGGCGGCAGCGCGCGCATCAGGTACTCCTCGTACACCGTGCGGAACGGCGCCCACGTCGGGTGCGAGAACTCGGAGATGACGACCC
Organism: Streptomyces sp. NPDC085460; assembly: GCF_044541975.1. Lineage (NCBI taxonomy): Bacteria > Bacillati > Actinomycetota > Actinomycetes > Kitasatosporales > Streptomycetaceae > Streptomyces > Streptomyces sp. NPDC085460. The sequence goes on along the minus strand of NZ_JBITTO010000002.1, from coordinate 101,122 downwards.
GGCCGCCGGGCTTCGTGACCCGGTACAGCTCGCGCAGCGCCTGCTCGGTGTCCTGGATGTTGCGCAGGCCGAAGGAGATGGTGACCGCGTCGAAGACGTCGTCCCTGAACGGCAGCCTCGTGCCGTCGCCGGCGGTGAACGGCATCCACGGGTGGCGCTGCTTCCCGACGCGGAGCATGCCGAGCGAGAAGTCGCACGGGACGACGTACGCGCCCGCCCGCGCGAAGGGCTGCGAGGAGGTGGCGGTGCCGGCGGCGAGGTCGAGGATCTTCTGCGCGGGGCGCGCGTCGACCGCCTTGGCGACCTCCTTGCGCCACCTGCGGTCCTGGCCGAGCGAGAGCACGTCGTTGGTGAGGTCGTAGTTGGCCGCCACGTCGTCGAACATGGAGGCGACTTCGTGCGGCTGTTTGTCCAGGTTGGCTCGGGTCACGGAACCCATTCAAGCAGCCGCCCGAAACTCTTCCCGTACCGCTTCAACCTTTCGGGCCCGGGGGTGCTCAAGGACGGTCGGAAGCGCTCTTCGGAAGCGTTCTCCGGAAGCGCTGTGCGGAAGCGAGGGAGCAGGGGTGGGGACGGCAGTGTCGACGACGAGGGTGGGACCCGTGGCGGCGGAGGCGGACGTGGGGCCGGGTGGGGGGCCTGGCGTCGGACCGGACGTGGGGCCGGACGTGGGGCCGGGCGTGCGGCGGGGGGCCGGACCGGACGTGGCGACGGACACCGGGTTCGAGGAGTTCGCCCGCTCGGCGCAGCAGCGGCTGTACCGGACGGCGTACCTGCTCTGTGGGGACGCGGAGGGCGCGCGGGACCTCACCCAGACCACGCTCGCCAAGCTGTACCAGCAGTGGAGGCGGGCGGGCGCGGCCGACCATCCGCACGCCTACGCCAAGAAGGTCCTGACGCGGACGTTCCTGGCGGAGCGGCGGCGCCGGCTGCGGGACCTGCTCGCGCTGACCCGCACCGGCGGCACCGTGCCGCAGCCCGCCGCCGACCACGCCGACCTGCGCGTCACGCTGCTCGCCGCGCTCGCCGAACTGCCGCCGAGGGCGCGGGCGATGGTCGTGCTGCGCTACTGGGACGACCAGAGCGTGGCGTCCGTGGCGGAGCTGCTCCGGTGCAGCGAGGCCACCGTGAAGAGCCAGTGCTCGCGCTCCCTCGCCCGGCTCCGTGAACGCCTGGCCGACGCCGGGCTCTCCCTGACAGAAAGCTGAGGTCCACCGTGGAAGACATCGACGACATCGTTCTGCTGCGCGACGCCATGGACCGGTCGGCGGACGGGCTGCCGCCGCTGCCCGATCTCGCGCCGCTCGCGGTCCGCGAGGGGCGCAGGCGCCGGGCCCGCTCCCGGCTCGCGGCCGGCACGGCCGCCTTCGCCGTGGTGACGGCGGGGGCGCTGGGCCTCACGCTGCTGCCGGGGGCCGGCGGTGGGGTGGCGGTGCCGGCCGCGTCGACCGTGGGCGGGCAGGATCTGCCCGAGGAGGAGCGGGCGTTCCGGGAGGAGTACCGGCGGAAGATGGCGGCACTGCTGGACGAGCGGCTGCCGGCGAAGGTCACCGGGGTGCGGCCCGAGGGCGACCGGGTGAGCGAGTACCGGTTCCAGGTGGGCGGCGAGACCTTCCGCATGGTCGTGTCGGTGCGGCGGGCGGCGGACTCGTCCCTCTGGCAGAAGGCACCGGAGCTGAGGCGCGAGTCGGTCAGCGAGCTCAACGGCCGGGTGCACGCGCGCTACATGTACCACCGGAGCGAGGTGGCCCTCATCGTGTACGACGACGATTCGGACGTTCCGTTCTCGCCGGCCGACTTCCCGAAGCCCGTGACGACGGACGTTCCGGTCTCGGCGTCCGAGCTCTTCCCCCTCACCCGCGACCCGCGCTTCGTGGAGCTCGTGAAGGAGGCGGACGCGCACCCGATGGAGGAGAACGACCCGGCGCTCGACCCCATGTTCGTGGACGCTGACTTCCCCAGCCTGCCGGAAGGCGTGGGCCATCACTTCGCCCGGTAGACCAGCCGCCCCTCGATGACCGTCGCCACGCACGTCGAGGCGCCCCGGCGGACCAGGGTCGCCGTGTCGGGGACGTCGAAGACGGCGAAGCGGGCCGGGGCGCCGGGGGCCAGGCGCGGGAGCAGGATCAGCGGGGCCGGGGAGAGCGCCGGCGGGCCGGGGAGGACCTCGGGGCGGCGGCCGGTCGCGAGGCCGGCGCGGCGGACCGCGTCGGCGGCGGCCCGGGAGCGCAGTTCCCCGGCGACCGCGACGGTGCCGTGGGCCAGCATGCGCTGGACGCCGCGCCGGGCGCTGGCGCCGAGCCGGGCGGGGTCTGCGCGGAAGAGCTCCGCCGCGCGCTCCCCGGTGATCGGCGCGGTGCCGTACGCGTCGGCCTCGCGCGGGTCCGGGTGGTAGGTCCGCTCCAGGAGCTCGGGGGCGTACGGGTTGAGCAGACCGGGCGTGAGGATGCCGGGCCAGCGCCGGAGGCGGGCGTCCTGGTAGGCGTCCGCCAGCTCCTCGTAGGGGCCGACGGCGGCGATCCGGGCGCCGTCGACGAGGACCGCCGTCTCCGGCGACGCCTCGGCGACGTGCAGGGTCAGCACAGGGGCCTCAGTTCGCGTCGAGGAGCTTCAGCTCGGGGTGGGCCGTGCCGCCCTCGATGGCCACCGAGGAGATGTGCGAGGCGACGCGCTCGTCGACCGGGTCGTTCGCCGGGTCGTCGTGGACGACGAGGTGCTCGTAGGTGGTGGCGCGCTGGGCGGGGACGCGGCCGGCCTTGCGGATCAGGTCGATGATCTCCAGGCGGTTGGAGCGGTGCTTGGCACCGGCGGAGGAGACGACGTTCTCCTCCAGCATGATCGAGCCGAGGTCGTCGGCGCCGTAGTGCAGGGAGAGCTGGCCGACCTCCTTGCCGGTGGTCAGCCACGAGCCCTGGATGTGGGCGACGTTGTCGAGGAAGAGCCGGGCGATCGCGATCATCCGCAGGTACTCGAAGAGGGTGGCCTGCGTGCGGCCCTTGAGGTGGTTGTTCTCGGGCTGGTACGTGTACGGGATGAAGGCCCGGAAACCGCCCGTCCGGTCCTGCGTGTCGCGGATCATCCGCAGGTGCTCGATCCGCTCGGCGTTGGTCTCGCCGGTGCCCATGAGCATGGTGGAGGTGGACTCGACGCCCAGTCCGTGGGCGATCTCCATGATCTCCAGCCAGCGCTCGCCGGACTCCTTGAGCGGGGCGATGGCCTTGCGGGGGCGCTCCGGGAGGAGCTCCGCGCCCGCTCCGGCGAAGGAGTCGAGGCCGGCGGCGTGGATGCGGGTGATGGCCTCCTCGACCGACACCTTCGAGATCCGCGCCATGTGCTCGACCTCGCTCGCCCCCAGGCTGTGGATGACGAGCTGCGGGAAGTCCTTCTTGATGGCGGCGAAGTGCTTCTCGTAGTACTCGACGCCGTAGTCCGGGTGGTGGCCGCCCTGGAACATGATCTGGGTGCCGCCGAGCTCGACCGTCTCCGCGCAGCGGCGCAGGATGTCGTCGAGGTCGCGGGTCCAGCCCTTCTTGGTGTCCTTGGGGGCGGCGTAGAAGGCGCAGAACTTGCACGCCGTCACGCAGACGTTCGTGTAGTTGATGTTCCGCTCGATGATGTACGTCGCGATGTGCTCGGTACCGGCGTAGCGGCGGCGGCGCACGGCGTCGGCGGCGGCGCCGAGGGCGTGCAGGGGCGCCGAGCGGTACAGGTCGAGCGCCTCCTCGGGGGTGATCCGGCCGCCCGCGGCGGCACGGTCGAGAACGGCTGTGACATCGAACGACGTGAGGTCGGCCTTCTCGGTCACCGTTTCGTCCCTTTCGGAGGGTTGCTGACAGACCGGACCAGCGTACGCCAGCGCGGGTACGGGACCGGGGCGGGGTCCGCGTGGGAGTGAATTTCCGATGAACCTTCCCTCGCACTAATCCCGCGGAGGGAATGCGGGGGCGTGACGCGGGTCCCGGAAGGGAATTGCGGCACGAATTGACCGGGTGCGGAAGTGCGGTGCGGGGATTGCCCCCGGGGCGGAGAGCGTCCCGGCGCGGCGGCCTATTCCGGGGGCAGCAGGTCGACGGTCACGTCCGCGGGGAATCCGGTCGTCGGTCCGGTGCGGCGGGCGAACTCCCGCACTCCGGCGAGTTGCTCGGGACCGAAGCGGAAGTCGAGCGTGCGGAAGTAGCGCTCCAGGAGCTCGGCGTCGAATGCCTCCCAGCGGGCGGCCTGCTCGGCCACCTTGGTGACCTCGTCGAGGGAGAGGTCGCGGGAGGCGAGGAAGGCGCGGTGGACGTCGTGGACGGTCTCCGGTTCGCGCGCCAGGTAGTCCTTGCGGGCCGCCCAGACGGCGAAGACGAACGGCAGGCCCGTCCACTCCTTCCACATCAGGCCGAGGTCGTGGACCTGGAGCCCGAGCCGGGGCGCGTCGTGCAGCGAGGCGCGCAGGGCGGCGTCGCCGATGAGGACCGCCGCCTCGGCCTCCTGCATCATCAGCCCCAGGTCGGGCGGGCAGGTGTAGTAGGCGGGCTCGACCCCGTACCGCTCGGAGAGCAGCAGCTGGGCGAGGCGGACGGAGGTGCGGGAGGTGGAGCCGAGGGCGACGCGGGCGCCGTCCAGCTCCTCCAGGGGCCGCTGGGAGACGATCACGCAGGACATGACGGGGCCGTCGCAGCCGACGGCGATGTCGGGGAGCGCGACCAGCTCGTCGGCGTTGCGGAGGTACTCGACGAGGGTGATCGGACCGATGTCGAGATCACCCCGCACGAGGCGCTCGCTCAGCTTCTCCGGGGTGTCCTTGGTCAGCTCCAGATCGAGGAGCGTCCCGGTCCTGGCGAGCCCCCAGTAGAGGGGCAGGCAGTTCAGGAACTGGATGTGCCCGACGCGGGGCCGGCTGCGCTGGTGCTCGTCGTTCTGGTCCACATCGCGAGGTTAGACCCGTCTCGTACGGTGGACGTCGCCGGGGGAGATCCGGGCCTGTCACGGGCGTGGCGCGTCAGCTCCTCAGGACCCGGATCAAACATGCGGGTGACGTGATCTTTCCCTCTATCGCGTCGCGCACGCTGCGTGCTACGCTCGACGCAAGTTGCAGTTTGGTTTCCCTTGCAGTACAGAGCCTGCGGAGCATGTGACCCGCAGGCTTTTGTAGTTTTCAGACTTGTTTGCAGGTTCTGGAGCAGGGCGACCCTTTGGCCCATAGGAGGGCTCATGGCTACCGGAACCGTCAAGTGGTTCAACGCTGAAAAGGGCTTTGGCTTCATCGCCCAGGAAGGCGGCGGCCCGGATGTCTTCGTCCACTACTCCGCGATCAACGCGAACGGCTTCCGTTCCCTCGAGGAGAACCAGGCGGTGAGCTTCGACGTCACCCAGGGCCCGAAGGGTCCGCAGGCGGAGAACGTCACCGCGATCTGAACGCCGTAGTGGCGATCGAGATCTTCTAGAGCAGTACCCAAGGAGCCCCGCTCCGTGCCGCCTGCCGGCACGAGCGGGGCTCCTGCCCGTTTCCGGGCGGTTCAGGCGGTTCAGCAGGTGGGGATGGTGGTGCCGTTGTTGTCGCGGGCCTCGTCGTTGCCCCAGCGGGACAGGTAGTAGGCGGAGACGTACGCGCCGCGGCCGTTCTTCCCGGGGTGGACGGTGTCGAGGTCGGTGCGGAGCCACCAGTGGTTGTAGTTGCCGGAGGCGTCGCGGATCTCCTGGCCCCAGACCTTGCAGTAGACGTAGTTCGTGCCCGCGTTCAGGACGCCCTGGGCGTCGCCGGTGTTCGCGGCGGCGTAGCCGGTGGCGTTGGCGAAGGTGTCCACCCAGTACCTCCCGCCGCCGCCCGAGCAGCCGTTGTCGCTGGTCAGGTGCTTGGAGCCGTACGAGCCCGGGTAGGGCGCGAGCGAGACGCCGTTGATCACGATGGACTGGCCGGCGCCGTTGTACAGCTGCTCGTAGTGGATGTGGGCCCCGGAGCTGTTGCCGGTGGAGCCGGTGGTGCCGATCTGCTGCCCCTGGGAGACGGCGGCGCCGTGGGCCACCGAGTAGGCGTTCAGGTGGAAGTAGTACGTCTTCCAGCCGCCGCCGTGGTCGATCACGATGTAATTCCCGGCGCCGGACGGCTGGGAGTAGCGGTAGGCGGTGCCGGAGGCCGAGGCCAGGACGGGGGCGCCGGCGGTGGCGCCGCCGTCGGAGCGGACGAAGTCGAGGGCCTGGCGGACCTCGGCGGAGTGGTGGCCGTACGTCCACTTCTGGCCGCAGGGGAACGGCGCCTTGAAGAGCGGCGCGGCATGGGCGGTGCCCGCCGTGCCGAGGACGGTGAGCAGCCCCGCGAGGAGCGCGAGGAGCGCGCCGAGGGCGGGGATCCGGGCCGAGGGACGGGTCGTACGCGGGTGACGCATGAGTCCTCCGTGACGTGGGGCGACAGGGGTATACGCGCGTTGACCGAGCGGTGACGGACCACAGCGTGCCGGAAGTCCGGGCGGCGCAGAAGACCGCGTCCCCCACATGCGCGGCGGCCCCGGTACGTACGCTGGACACATGACCGAACGGAAACCGCCGGGTGTCAGCTTCGAGTCCTTCGTCGACAAGCAGATCCGGGAGGCGTCCGAGCGCGGCGACTTCCGGAAGCTCGCGGGCTTCGGCAAGCCGCTGCCGAACGACGCCGCGCCCTACGACGAGCTGTGGTGGATCAAGCAGAAGATGCACCGGGAGGGGATGTCGGCGCTGCCGCCGGCCCTCCAGCTGCGCAAGGAGGCCGAGGACGCGGCCGCGGCGGTCCTGGAGGCCGCCTCGGAGAGCCAGGTCCGGCGGATCCTCGGCGAGATCAACACCAAGATCGCGGAAGCCCTGCGCCGCCCGCCGGCCGGCCCGCCGCTGAACCTGACGCCCTTCGACGTCGAGGCGGAGCTGACCCGGTGGCGGGAGGCGCGCGACCCCAAGGGGGCGTGATGAACAGTGCCGGCCTGCTGCTCGACTCCTTCGGCCGGATCCGGGAGGCCGTCCACGAGGCCGTGACGGGCCTCGGCGAGGAGGACCTGGCCGCCCGGATCGACCCGGACGCCAACTCGATCGCCTGGCTCGTCTGGCACCTCACCCGCATCCAGGACGACCACCTTGCGGGCGCCTTCGACACGGAGCAGCTGTGGCGCTCCGACGGCTGGCGGGACCGCTTCGGACTGCCCTTCCCGCCCGCCGCGACGGGCTACGGCCATACGTCCGCCCAGGTCGGGGACGTACGGGCGACGGAGGCGCTGCTGCTCGGCTACCACGACGCCGTGCACGAGCGGACCGCCGAGCTGCTGGCCCCGGTGACGAACGCGGACCTGGACCGGGTGGTCGACACCGCCTGGGACCCGCCGGTGACGCTGGGCGTCCGGCTGGTCTCGGTGCTCGCGGAGGACCTCCAGCACGCGGGGCAGGCGGGGTATGTGCGGGGGGTGGTGGAGCGGCGGGGCCGTGGGTGATGGCCGGGCCGGCGCCGGGTCGGGGGGTGGGTGGGGAGGGGTGGCGCGGGCGTAACCCGTCCGGCTCCGGCGAGGGTTGACGGTCCATCGATCGAACGAAGAGGCGATCGCCCGTACAACCACTCGGCCCGATGGCGAGTCTGACCCGGCACGGCACGTCCCGTGCCGGGTCTTCTCGTGGGGGTGGACCTGATCGCCCACGAGGTGGGCGGCACGTACCTCCACCCACCCTCTCCACAGTCCTGGGGGACTCTGTGAACCACCGCATCACCGGGCGCCGGCTCGCCGCCGCCCTCGTCACGCTGGCCACGGTCACGGCCGTGACGGGCACCCTCGTCACCGCGCCCGCCGCCGTCGCCGCCCCCGCCGGCGCGACCGCCGAGGGGCGCTGCGCCCCGTCCGCGGACGGGCTGCTGCCGGTCGGCGCCGAGGTCGCGTCCACGGGCGCGTTCGGGTACATGACGACCTGCGTGGACGAGAACGGCACCACGGTGATCCAGCGGCACGCGCTGGACGGCACCGTCTCGACGTACACCAACGCCTCCGCCGTCTACGACTCGTCGTCCGACTGGCTGGTGACCAACAGCAACGGCGTCATCTCCGCCTACCACCCGGTGAGCAAGACGTACTCCAACCACGTGCTCAGCGGCGACCTCGTCGGCGTGGCCTTCAACGTCGTGTACGAGAGCCGGCCGGCGGCGAACGGCGTGGGCCGCGAGCTGTGGCAGCTGCGCAACGACAACGGCGTCGTCAACAAGATGAAGATCTCCGACAGCTTCGGCAACCAGATGTACCAGCGCACCGAGACCGGCTACAAGATCGTCGCCGCGGGCCGGGACGCGGACGGCCGGGCCACGGCGGTCGTCCTCGTCCAGGGCACCCGCGCCACCAACGACGGTCCGGTTCCGTACAGTACGCACGCCGTGATCCCCGTGCCGCTGGGCACCGAGATCCCCACGGGGTCGGTCGGAGGCAGCGAGAGCTGGGACGCGTCGGCGACCGGCGCCCTCACCCCCACGTACCGGGCCTGGACCGTGAACCGCCCGGACGGCGGCACGCAGCTCACGGCGATGGGCAACGGCCCGGTGAAGCACGTGCCGCTCACCGACATCCCCGGCAAGGCCGTCCTCGCCGGGATCATCGGCCACACGGCCCTGTACGCGGCGCAGCGCGACCCGTACGCCGGGCCGGAGGTCGTGACACCGCTGTACGCGCGGAACCTGGCCACGGGCGGAGCCCCGTACAAGGTCCTGGAGAACTTCTCCTCCGTGGCGCACGCGCCCGACGGCAGCCTGCTGGCGCGCGGGGCGACGAGCGAGGCCGACGGCCTGTTCGCCCTCGGCAAGGACGGGACGACGACGCCGACGCTCGTCGCCTCCACGGGCAGGCTCGTGGCGCTCGACGTGACCCGGACGTCCGTGCCCTCCACCGTCAGCCTGGAGAAGGGCGGTGTGAACGCCCCGATGACCTTCGACCTGAACCGCCCCGACGCGACCGTGACCGTGGTCCTCACGCACACCCGCACCGGGAAGACGCTCACCGCGCGGGCCGGCGGGCCGGGGGACGGGAACCGGTTCACGTACTCCTGGAACGGCGTCCTGGGCGGGCTCAGCGCCCCGAACGGCGCCTACACCTGGCAGGCCACCGCGACCACCCTCGACGGCGCCGGCACGGACGTCGTCTCCGGCGCCTTCACCGTGACCCGCTCGGCGAACCTGCACGACTTCAACGACAACGGCTCCACCGACGTGCTCGCCCGGGACGCCGCCGGTGTGCTGTGGCGGGACGACCTGTACGACTGGCCGGTCGACGGCCAGGTGAAGCCGGCCGAGCGGACGCGGATCGGCAGCGGCTGGAACACGTACAAGAAGATCGAGGCCGCCGGGACGATCAACGGCGGCGCCACCGGCGACCTGATCGCCGTCGACAGCTCGGGCGTCCTCTGGTCCTACACCGGCAAGGGCGACGGCACCTTCGCCGGCCGGGTGCGGGTCGGCGGCGGCTGGGGCGTCTACACCCAGCTGGCGGCGGGCTCGGACTGGCAGACGGCGGACCGCTCCTCCGACCTGTTCGCCGCCGACACCTCCGGTGTCCTCTGGTACTACCGGGCCACCGGCGACGCGGCCAAGCCGTACTTCCCCCGGGTGCGGGTCGGCGGCGGCTGGGGCGTCTACAACCAGATCACGGCCGTCGGGAACATCGTGGGCGACGTGGGCGGCGAGCTGGTCGCACGCGACAAGGACGGCGTCCTCTGGCTGTACCAGTCCAACGGCTTCACCTTCCTCCCGCGCGTCCGGATCGGCGGCGGCTGGGGCGGTTTCAGCCAGCTCGTCGGCGCCGGCGACGTCACCGCCGACGGGCGCCCGGACCTGATCGCGTACGGCCCCGGCGGCACGTACGTCTACCGCTCGACGGGCACCACGACCAGCCCGTTCAGCCGGCAGAACACGACGCTGTACGCGGGCGAGGGCGGGAAGTTCGGCAGCGTGGCGTAAAGGAGGCGGCACTCGACGCGAACGCGGCGCGAACTCGAGGCGACATACGCGCGCTTGACTTTCGAACAGCCGTACAACCCTGAAGGGTCCTCATGAGTCCTCTGGTCGTGGCGCACCGACGCCACGACCAGAGGACCTCGGGAGGAACCCCCCTTGAAGCACCCCGCCCCCGTCCGGGGCCGCCGCCTCGGCGTCGCCGCCCTCGCGGCCCTGCTGCTGGCCTCCGCCGGCCCGGCCGTCCTGCCGGCCGCCGCCGCCGGGCCCTCGGCGCCGGCCGCCGCGCCCGCCGGCACGCGGCAGGAACCGCCCCTGACACTGCTGAGCAGCGACGTCCCGGCCGTCATGGACTTCGACAAGCAGAACCCGGCGACCCCCTCCTGGCGCCTCAGCACCGCCGACGCCTCCGCGACCGCCACCCTCACCCATGTGGCGACCGGGCGGACCGTCGTCCAGAAGCTCTACAACGACGGCGGCCTCGTCGAAATGTGGTGGGAGGGCGAGTTCGACGACGGTGTCGCCGCCCACAACGGGGCCTGGACCTGGCGGCTGACCGCCAAGCCGAACAACGGCATCGGCCCGGACGTCGACGCGACCGGCACCTTCCGCGTCCAGCGCGCCGCCGTCCCGCACGACTTCGACGACAACGGCCTCCCGGACATCCTGGGCCTTTCCGAGAGCGGCACGTTCACGCGGCACACCGTCATCGACGCCGCCACCAACTGGCAGGCTCTCTCCGGCCAGAACACGCTCCTCGGCACCGGCTGGAACGTGTACGACCGGATCGTCCCCACCGGAGACCTCGGCGGGGCCGCCCACGCCGACATCCTCACGCGCGACCGCGCCGGCGTGCTCTGGCTCCACCAGGGCAACGGCACGAAGCTGGACCACCGGGTCAGGATCGGCGGCGGCTGGCAGGTCTACGACCAGCTCACCTCCGCCGCCGACCTCACCGGCGACGGCCGCACCGACCTGGTCGCCACCGACAAGACCGGCGCCCTGTGGCTGTACAAGGGCACCGGGAAGGCCACCGCCCCCTTCGGCGCGCGCACCCGCGTCGGCGGCGGCTGGAACACCTACGACAAGATCGCGGCGGTCCAGAACCTCGCCGGGGCCCCCGCCGGCGACCTCGTCGCCCGCGACCGCGCCGGCGTCCTGTGGCTCTACCTCGGCAAGGGCGACGGCACCTTCGCCGCCCGCACCCGCATCGGCGGCGGCTGGCAGGACTTCACCCAGATCATCGGCGTCGGCGACCAGGACCGCGACGGCCGGGGCGATCTCATGGCGGTGCACAAGCTGGACGGCCCGTCCCTCTACCGCGGCACCGGCGCCTGGACGAAGCCCCTCGCCGCACGCCATGAGCTGCTCGACCACTACCTCGGGTCCGGGATCTTCTACTGAGACACGGCACGACGCCCCGGCCGGGCGGGTTTACGGCGATTCGACCGGAAGTCGACTTGACGGACTGAAGAATCGCTCCCGAACTTCCGTACAACCTTGTGGGGTTGTCGCGAGTCCTGTGGGCGTGGCGCAGGGACGCCCACAGCGCGTTCGGAAGGATTCCCCGTTGAACCACCTCAGCCTGGTCGGCCGCCGCCTCGCGACCGCCGTCGCCGTCGCCCTCGCGGTGACGGCCGGCGGCCTGGCGGCCGGCCCGGCGGCCGTGGCGTCGCCGCCCGCCGCCACCGTCACCGCGGAGACGGATGCGCGTCCCGCCGTCATCGACCCGACGTCGGCCCTGCGGGGCTGGGGGCCGTCCGGGTTCCTCAGCCGGGTCGGATACGCGTCGGAGGGGCTCGGCTACCGGTGGACCCGGTACGCGGACGGCGTCTCGACCACGCTGCCCGCCTCCGCGACGCCCTACGTGGGCGCGGTGGGCGGTGACGTCGTCGCGCGCCAGGAGGGCACGACGTACCACCTGCACGACATGGCGGCGGGCGGCGAGCCCGTCGCCGTCGACACCGCGTTCCTCGGGCCCTCGGCGACGTTCGCGCGTGTGGTGGGCCGCACGCTGGTGATGCGGACGGAGGACTCCCTCCGGCGCCACACCCTGCACGTCGTGTCCAAGGCGCCGGGGGGCGAGGCGGTGGGCCGGGCGGTCACCGGCTTCCCGGCGGACACGCGGATCGGCTTCACCTGGCCCACCGTGCCCGGCCTCCTCGTCGTCAGCTACACCGGCACGGTGAACGGCGTCGGCGGGAAGCGGCTCGCCGTCGTGGACGTCGCGGAGGGGAAGGTCGTCGACGACCGGTCCGTCCCGGCCACCACTTCCGGGATCTCGGCCTCCGCCACGCACGTGGCCTGGGTGGAGCGGCTCGCCGACGGGCGGTCGGTCGTGGTGACCGCCCGCCGGGGCTCGACCGCCACCGTCCGGCACACGGTGGCCGCGCAGGACCTGGGCCTCACGGTCTCCCTGGTGGGCGGCTGGGTCCTGTACGGCGTGCACGGCGGCTCCACCGCCGAAAGCCCGAACCCGCTCCACCCGCTGCGGGCGGTCCCGGTGACCGGCGGAACGCCCTTCACCCTGCTCGACAGCACGGCGATGTCCTACGGCGGCGGGGCCGAACTCCTCGCCCAGGGCGGCACGGCGGCCCACGGCGAGGGCGTGTACCGGATCGTCCCCGGCGCCGACGGCAGGCCCGTCGCCACCCCGGTCGCGACCACCCGCCTGCGGACCACGCTCGGTGTGGTGACGCAGTCGGTCCCGACCACCGCCGACTTCAGCGCACCCGGCTCGTCGGCCTCCTTCGACTGGCGGTTCGGGCGCAGCAGGGCCTGGGTCGACCTCCGGATCACCCACTCCGCGTCGGGCGCCACATGGACGCAGGGCCTGCCCCTGGACGACGACCGGTTCGCCTCGCCCATGTACGGCCGCGTCCGCTTCGACTGGAACGGTCTCTTCGACCACCAGGTCTCCGCCCCCACCGGCAGCTACACCTGGACGGTGACCGCCACGCCGGACAACGGCGTCGGCGGAGCGCTGAAGCGGTCCGGCACCTTCCAGGTCACCAACAGGCCCGTCCAGCACGACTACTCGGGCAGCGCCTTCCCCGACCTCCTGGTGCGGAACAGGGACGGGCGGCTCGTGTCGTACGACACCCGCCAGATCCTCTTCGAGCCTCACTCCTGGCTGCCGTGGACCGGGACGAACCGGGGCGGCGGCTGGCACGTCTACGACCGGATCCTCGCCACCGGCAACCTGGACGCCGGCCCGGCCTCCGACCTCGTCGCCCGCGACCGGACCGGCGTCCTCTGGTTCTACGCGAACAAGGGCACCACGCTCGCCAAGCGCACGGCGATCGGCGGCGGCTGGAACACGTACGACAAGCTGGCGGCGGGCTCCGACCTGACCGGTGACGGCCGCCCCGACCTCGTCGCCACCGACCGCTCCGGCGTGCTGTGGCTCTACAGGGCCACCGGCGACGGCGCCAAGCCCTTCGCGCCGCGCAAGCGGATCGGCGGCGGCTGGAACACGTACGACAGCCTCACCGCCCCCGGGAACCTCGGCGGCGCGAAGGCCGGCGACCTCCTGGCCCGCGACCGGGCGGGTGTCCTCTGGCTCTACCTCGGCAAGGGCGACGGCACCTTCGCACCTCGCACGAGGGTGGGCGCGGGCTGGGGCGACATGCACGACCTGGTTCCCATCGGCGACTTCGGCCGCGACGGGCGCCCCGACCTCCTCGCCACGACGTTCGACCGCGCCGCGCGCACGGTTCTCGTCCGCTACAAGGGCACCGGCGACTGGCGTGCGCCCTTCGAGCGAGCCGTGACGACCGAACTGGACCCGAGTCTCTACCAGTTCGACCTCCTCTTCTGACCCCGGCCTCCACACTTCCCCCTGGAGCGAACCACCCATGACGCACGGCAGACGCACCCTCCCGCGCCTCCTCGGCGCGGCCCTCGCCGGCAGCCTCGCGGTGACGGCCGGCGGCCTGACGACCCCGGTGTTCGCGGCCGGTCCGGGTAGCACGAACGCGACCTCCGACCAGCGGGAGGTCTTCTCCCTGCCGCCCGGAGCCCTCGCGTTGCCCGGGGGCCCGACCGGCTTCCTGACGCGTCACCCGGAGGGCTCCGGGTACGCCTACACGTGGGTGGGGCACGACGGGACCCGGACACCGATGCCGGGAGGCAGCTACGCGGCGAGCGCCGGCACGGACCTCGTCGTCCGGATCGGCGACACCACCCGCACCGTGATCGACATGGCCTCGGGCGCGGAGGTCGCCACCTACGACGGACTCCCGGCCACCGGGACGTACCGGACGATGCACCACCAAGGCACCTCGCTCGTCGTCACGGGCTTCCAGGACGTACGCGTGCTGAGCAAGGACGCCCGGGGCGGGACGGTGGACCGCACCGTGGCCGGCATTCCCGCGGGCGCCCAGGTCGTCGGCGCGAGCGTCAGCGGTCCGGAGGACTTCCTCGTCCAGTACTCCGTGACGAAGGACGGCGTGACGGTGGACGCGCTGGCCGTCGTGGACGTCGCCTCGGCGTCCGTGGTGGAGACCTACGCGCCGCAGGGCCGGCCCGGCGGCCGTTCCATGACCCTGTCGCGGACCCACGTGGTCTGGGTGGAGCAGGGCGACGACCGCCGGGCCCGTCTGGCCGTGGCCGTCCGGGGCACGTCCGGGGTCACCCGCACCGACCTCCCCGGCTTCGACGACGCGGCCCGGATAGCCCTGCGCATCACGGGGGACCGGCTCGTGTACGTCCGGCTCGGTGCCGCCACGCGCTGGACCGTGGGCACCTTCGACCGCCCGGTCTCCGTCCCGCTCTCGAACCCCGCCGAGACGACGGTCCTGCCCCTCGCGCACACCGCGTTCCTCGCCCCGGCCACCGACGGGTCGCTGCTCGTCTCCGGCGGGACGATCGACGGGGGCGAGGGGCTGTACCGGGTCACTCACGGCGCCGGCGGAGCCCTGCCCACCGTGTCGCAGGTGGCCACCACCGGCGTGCCGACCGTCCTGACCGTCCTGGCGGATTCCCCGCCCGCGACCGGCACGGTCGACTTCGACCGGGCGGCCGGGAAGCTGTCCGCCGTCTGGAAGCTCAGCCGGTCCAACGCGCGCGTCAGCCTGAAGCTCACCCACACCTCCACCGGCAGGTCCGCCCTCGTCAAGGGCATGGTGACGACCACCGACGACACCGAGCTCCGCGCCGACTGGAAGGGCCTCCTCGCCACCAAGTACCCGGCGCACGCGGGCGCGTACACGTGGACCATGCGGGCGGAACCCGCCAACGGCATCGGTCCGGCCGTCGAGCGCACCGGCTCCTTCAGCCTCACCCGCGCGCCCCGGCCGCACGACTACGACGGCAACGGCTCGCCCGACGTCCTCAGCCGTTCCCCCGGCGGCGTCCTCTCCTCGTACGACCTCGGGCAGCTGCGACAGCTCAGGTACGGCGAGTCCGAGACGGAGACGCGGATCGGCGGCGGGTGGAAGACGTACGACCGGATCACCACCACCGGGAACACCGGCGGCACCGCCGCCCCGGACCTCGTCGCCCGGGACCGCGCCGGCGTGCTCTGGTGGTACGCGGGCAAGGGTGACGGCACCTTCGCCACCCGCTCCCGGGTCGGCGGCGGCTGGAACACCTACACCAAGCTCACCGGCGGCTCGGACGTGACCGGCGACGGCCGGAACGACCTCCTCGCCGCCGACAAGGCCGGCGTCCTGTGGCTCTACCCCGGCACCGGCGACCCCGCGGCCCCCTTCGCCGCCCGCAAGCGCGTCGGCGGCGGCTGGGGCGACTACAACCTCGTCTCCGCCACCGGCGACCTCGGCGGGGCCACCGCCGGAGACCTCGTCGCCCGCGACCGGGCCGGCGTCCTGTGGCTGTACCTCGCCAAGGGCGACGGCACCTTCGCGCCCCGGACCCGGATCGGCGGCGGCTGGAACACGTACGACGAGGTCATCGGCGTCGGTGACCTCGACGGCGACGGCCGGAACGACCTCGTCGCGCAGGGCGCGAGGTACCAGGCCAGCGCGTACCTGTACGTCTACCGCGGCACGGGCCGGTGGCGGACCCCGCTCCAGCCGGCCGACCAGTTGGAGCGCTGGCTGAACTGGCACGACGTCTACTGACGCGGACACCCGCCGGTCAGCGGGACGGTCGCCCAGACCGTCTTGCCGACCGAGCGGTCCTTGACGCCCCACGCGGTCGCGAGGGCGGCCACGAGCAGCAGCCCGTATCCGCCCTCGTCGGGTTCCCCGACCGGGTGGGGGTGGCGCTCCGCACGCGCGTCCGAGAGTTCGACGCGCACGTGGTCGTCCTCCCGGTCCATCCGGAGCTCGAAGTCCCGGCCCGGCACCCGGCCGTGCCGGGCCGCGTTGTTCGCCAGTTCGGCCACCACCAGTTCCGCCGCCTCCGCCGCCGGCCCCGCCATCCCCCACGCGCGCAGCTGGTGCGCCGCCAGCAGACGGGCCAGGCGCGCGCCCCGGGGCGTGGGGGTCAGAAGGAGCGTGAACTCCGGCGCGAACTCACTTGTCGGGGTGGTGTTTTCCGGCTTCATGACACCGAGACTGGCCTCCCGGCCCTACGCTGACCAGCAGCGACGCCACGACGCTGGGTAACTGTACGGGTACGCCAAGAGGGCGGTACGGATGTCGGGGAAGCACGAGGAGCGGCCGGAGAAGCCCTCCGAAGTGGACGGTACGGCGCACTTGTTCAAGGCGCTGGGGAAAATCATCAAGGTGCTGCGGACGAACGCGGGCCTGAGCCAGGCGCAGCTCGCTGCGGAGACGCACTGTGGGGAGGACCTCATCTCATCGATGGAGCGGGGCGTCCGGGTCCCGCAGCCCGACTTCCTGCTGCGGGCCGAGACCGCCCTGAACGCGGGGGGTGTGCTGGCGGCGGCCGTGGAGGATACGGAGAAGGCGCTGGCTCGGGCGCGGGTGCGGCACCCGGACTGGTTCCAGAGCTTCGCGAAGGAGGAGGCCCGGGCGCTGGCTGCGCACTATTACGAGGTGCAGGCGGTGCCGGGCATTCTTCAGACGCCTGCGTACGCGCGCGCCCTGTTCGAGCATCGCCGTCCCATGCTGGACGAGGCGACGATCGAGACACGAATCGCCGACCGCATCTCGCGGCAGGCGGTATTCGAGCGCTGGCCCGCGCCGACGCTCACCTTCCTGCTGGAAGCGGCCGTCCTGCTGCGGCCATTCGGTGGACCGGAGATCCACCGGGAACAGCTACGGCGCATCCTGGAGGTCGGTCAGCTCCGCACGGTGGAGCTACAAATTCTGCTGATGGACAGGGACGAACACCCTTATCTGGACGGCGCCTTCACCCTGCTGACCCCGCCCGGGCGCCGGGAGGTCGCGTACACCGAGATCTACGGGCACGCCCGCCTCATCACCGACCCGGAAGAGGTTCGCCAGCACTCCGAGCGTTATGGAATCCTGCGCTCACAGGCACTCACCAAGCGGGAGTCCCTGACCTGGATCGAGAAACTGCTGGGAGAACGATGAGCACCGCGGATCTTGCCTGGTTCAAGAGCAGCTACAGCGGCCCCGAGGG
This sequence comes from Streptomyces sp. NPDC085460, assembly GCF_044541975.1. Taxonomy (NCBI): domain Bacteria; kingdom Bacillati; phylum Actinomycetota; class Actinomycetes; order Kitasatosporales; family Streptomycetaceae; genus Streptomyces; species Streptomyces sp. NPDC085460. The sequence continues at coordinate 83,685 of NZ_JBITTO010000002.1, read as the reverse complement.
CGGCGAATGCATCGAAGTCGCCTACGACTGGCGCAAGTCCAGCTACAGCAGCTCCGAAGGTGGCAACTGCGTCGAGGTCGCCGCTCACCCCACCACCATCCACGTCCGCGACTCCAAGGTCCCCCACGGCCCTCAGCTCGCCCTCTCCCCCGCCTCCTGGACGACCTTCGTCGAGGTCACCGCGCAGGCGTAGGGCCCTGGCCGCCCTCCCGTAGAGCCTCCCTGAGCGTCGGCCAGGGGGGCTCTCCGTCTTCCATCACGGCCAGGACCACCTCCAGGAGCTCCGGCGGGAGGGACTCCTTGTGGCTCGCCACGTCGAGGACGGGGATCAGGACGACCGCGTCCGGGTCGAGGCGGGTGTCGAGGGCGCCGTGCGGGACCGGCAGGACCTCGATCCAGTCGTGGCCGTGTTCGTCGGTGACGGACAGGGGGTCGAGGCGCAGCACGGGGTGCTGGAGGCCGAGGCGGAGGCTGAAGCGGCGGCGGGAGGGCGGCTTCGGCTTGCGGTACGCGTAGACGATGTCGCCGGGTGCGGGTCGCATGGGTTCAGGGTCGGGCCCGGTGGTGGCGGAGGGAAGAACTCCGGCCGTACGCCCCGCCCTCTTCCGGCCACTTCAACCACAGCCGCGTAACAACGCCTTGACGGCGATTCAGATGACGATCGCACTGAGCTACCCTGTGGCCCATGCAGGGGGAATTGGAAAACGACTCTAATTTGGCCGGGAGCGGCGCCATGCCGCTCGACGCGGACGACCCGCGCCGGATCGGCGCCTTCCGCCTGCTCGGCGTGCTCGGGTCCGGCGGTATGGGGCGCGTCTACCTGGGCGCGGTCCCGGGGACGTACGCGGCCGTGAAGCGGGTGCTGCCGACGCTCGCCGAGGACAAGGACTTCCTCAGCCACTTCGGGCACGAGCTGGACAATCTGGCGCGGCTGCCCGCCGGGGCCAGCACGAAGCTGCTGGCGAGCGACCGGCTCGCGAAGCCGCCGTGGTTCGCGACGGAGTTCATCCCGGGCGTGACGCTCAACGAGGCGCTGCGGCTCCACAACGGGCCCCTGCCAGCGGACGCCCTGTGGCGGCTGCTGCGGGAGGCGGCGGCGGGCCTGCGGGCGGTACACGCGGCCGAGATGGTGCACCGGGACCTCAAGCCGTCGAACGTGATGCTGACCGAGGCCGGTCTCTCGCTCATCGACTTCGGGGTGGCGCGCGCGGCCGACCAGAGCCGGCTGACGAAGACCGGCATGATCATCGGCACCCCGGCCTACATGGCGCCCGAACAGGCCGTCGCGGACAAGCAGTTGACGGGCGCGGCGGACATCTTCGGGCTCGGCAGCCTCGTGCTGTACGCGGCGAACGGGCGGCCGCCGTTCGGCGACGGCTCCGGGCACGACCTGCTCTACCGGGTCGTGCACGGCGAGCCCGACTTCGGGCGGCTCACGGAGACCGACCCGGACCTCGCGGAGCTCGTACGGACGTGTCTGGCCAAGGACCCCGAGGACCGGCCGTCGGCGACCGAGCTCGTCGGGCACGCCGACGCGCGGGCGGCGGGCGTCGCCTGGCCGGAACCGGTGGCGGCGCGGATCGCCGAGCGCGCCGCCTTCGCGGCCGGGGCGCCCTCCGAGGAGGCGCTTGCGGAGCTGGAGGCGGCCGACCCCTCGCAGGACGTGGCCACGGCCCCGCTGACCCCGCAGGCGCCGGCGACCGGCCCCGCGTACGTGATCTCCGGACCGCCGGGGAACGGCGGGGAGCACAAGCGGCGCAACCGGCTCGTCATGCTGGCCGTACCCATCGTCGTGACCACGGGGACCACGCTGACGCTGACCCTCGCCCCGTACGAGCAGTGGCGCGCGGGCGCGGAGGACCGGCCCTCCTCCTCGCCGACCACCGTGATCTCCTCGGCCGTCCCGCAGCCGTCCTCGGCCGTCCCGCCCGGGTCGAAGCCGCCGTCGTCCGCGAAACCGTCCGCGAAGCCCTCCGGGAAGCCCTCCGCGCCGGCCTCCTCCGTACCGCCCGGCGCGCCGCCGGCACCCGGCGCGCCCCCGCCGCCCGTGGACGGGGGCGGTGGCGGTGGCGGTGCGGTGTCCGGTGGCGGCGGGTCGTCCGTCACCGGCGGCGGGGGCGGCGGGTCGTCCTCCTCGGGCGGCTCGTCCTCGGGCGGCTCCTCCTCGGGCGGTACGTCTTCGGGCGGTACGTCCTCCGGTGGGTCCGGCGGCACGTCCGGCGGTTCCTCGGGCGGAAGCTCCTCCGGCGGCACCACCACCCGCCCCACGACCGCCGCGCCCCGCCCCACCACGGCCCCGCCGAAGCCGACGCCCAAGCCGACCCCGAAACCCACCTCCGGCGGGGGCGGGTCAGGGCCCTCGGGGACGTACGCGCTGGAGAACGGGACGAGCGGCAACTGCCTGGCCGAACACAACCCGGCGTTCGGCTCGGGAGTCCGCGCGGTGGAGTGCGGCTCCAGTCCCAGCACGGCCTTCTACTCCTGGATCTACCGGGCCAATGCCGACGGCACCTTCCGGCTGGTCAACAAGAAGACCGCCCTGTGCCTCCAGGACAACGGTTTCAGCGTCAAGACCGCCGCCTGCAACGGCGCCGGCACCCAGAACTGGAAGTTCGGCACCACCTCGTCCGCCGGCCGGCAGATCAAGAACGCGGGCAGCGGGCACTGCCTGACCTACAACCCGGGCGCCGCGATCACCTTCACGTGCGACACCGAGTACGGCGGCGGCCAGTTCTGGCGGAACATCGGCGCCCTCTAGGCGCCGATGCCCCCCGCGTCAGTACTCGCCGTCCAGATCCGCCGCCGAGGCCGCGCGGTAACAGGCGGAGACGACCTTGAAGTTGAGCATCGTCTGGTTGCCTCCGTCCTTCATCGCGATGACGTGCACGGCGAACTGCTCGGTCTTGTTCTCGGCGTAGATCTCCGGGTCCTGGGCCTGGGAGTTCGCCTTGCCGTCCTTGGTGATCTTCCAGCCGTGCTCGCCGAGCTTGGTGCGCAGGTTCTGCATGCCGCTGTCGACCTGGGCGTCCGTGAGGGCGTACACGGACCAGGGGTGCGAGGTGGAGAACAGGTCCTCGCCGTACTCGGAGCAGCGCGAGACGCTCGGGCCCGGTTCGGTGACCTTGCCCTTGATCCCGGTCAGCTCCAGGAGGCGGCTGGAGACCTCCCGCGCCTTCGTGCGGGCCGGGTCGGGATCCATCCGCACCGGCGTGTAGTCGAGTTCCTTCATGTCCGAGCACCCCACAGTCAGCGCCGCGAGCGACGCGATGGCGGCCGCGAGGGCCAGCGCCCTCGGGCCGGAGACGGCACGCCTGCCGACCGTTTTCCGTATGTCGGTCACGATGTCAGTCACGTTGCACCTTGTCGTACTGGCCGGCGACCACCGACGCCTGGTTCTGGATGCTCAGCGAGCCGTCCCTCCAGTAGTCGGTGTGGCTCTCGGAGTCGTGGGCCATCTTATTGGCGCCGAAGCTGTCGTCGGAGGGCACGTTCTGCCCCCAGATCGAGCCGAACGGCAGCAGGTCCTGCCACCAGTCGGAGTTCCGGCCGAGGCCGGCGAACTTTCCGCCGAGGGGCACCTGGTCGTCCGTGACGCCGCCCGCCTGGGACCAGACGTGGCCCTCCTCGACGTCGAGCTCCTTGGCGTACTCGACGAGCATGCCGGGGCTGCCGACGGCGATGATGTCGTCGGTGCGCAGGTCGCCCCCGTTGGAGGCCGCGCCGACGACCGTGGACCCGTAGCTGTGGCCGATGAGCGTGGTGTGGCTCTTGTCGTCGCCGCCCTGGACGTGCTCCAGGCCCGACATGAAGCGGTTGAGGTCGGGGGCGGCGGTGTGGGCGTAGTGCTCCTTCATCGCCTCGGGGACGATGCTCTGCGGGGCGTCGTAGCCGATCCAGGTGATGGTCGAGACGTTCTGGCCGGGGACCTTGGCGTTGGTCTCCTTCCACATCTCGCTCATGTGGTGGATGTACTTCTCGCTCTCCGTGATGTTGGTGTACGTGCCGGGCACGAAGACGGCGGTGTGGTCGGCGGTGTCGGGGTTGCCGTTGGCGACGACGGCCCGGCCGCCGCCCTTGGTGTCGTAGCCCAGCAGGTACGCCTCCGGCAGGCCGTTCTGGCCGGTGGCGTCGAAGCGGGCCTGGATGGCCCGGACGCCCTTGAGGTTGTCGGTGACGGACTTGAGCTCGTCGCCGTACTTCTCGTTCCACACCGTCCACTCCGGGTTCCGGTACGGGTAGGTGCTGCCGTAGAGGACCTTCTGCGGCTCCGGGGGGATCGCGGCGAGCCGGAGTTCGAGCTCCGCCCGCTTCTCCGCGAAGACGACGCGGTTGGCCTCGTCGCGGGTGGCGGACGGCAGCCCGTCGAGCGCGCCGACCTGCGCCGCGTTCAGCGACATGTAGGCGGACTGCTCCTCGGGCGTCAGCCCCTTCCACCAGGCCGCGTTGTCCTTCGGGTCGCCGCTCTTCGGGGCGTCCGGCAGGGATTCGAGATAGGTCTTGCCCGCCTCGCGGACCCCGCCGGTGTCCGACTGGGCGTCGGTCCAGTCGCGGTGGGAGACCTTCAGGTCGTCGTCGGCCTTCAGCGCCCGCAGCTTGGGCGCCCACTTCGCGTCCGCGTCGCCGGCCTCCTTCAGCGCGTCGGCGATCCGGTTCGCGTACCCCATGGCCTTGCCGTAGTGCGGGTTCGGGTGGATGTTCACCGCCTGGCGCTCGATCGCGTCGGAGGTCTCCGTGCCGCCCGCGCTCCCGCTCACCGTGCCGCCGGGGGCGTCCTTCTCCTCGCCGGGCTTGCGGCCCGCCGGGTACGACACCGAGCCGTTCGCCTCCACCGTGCAGCCGTTGGCGGCGGCGTCCGCGAGGGCCGTGTCCAGCTTCCGCTTGGCCGCCGCCATGTCGAAGGCGAAACCGTTCAGCGCGGTGCTGACGAGACCGCATTCGGTCTGCGCGTAGTGGAAGTTCTTCGACAGCTCCGTGAGCTCCGCCAGGGCGGCGGTCGCCGCCTCGCCCTTCAGCCGGTCCCGGCGCATGCCCGCGGCGACCTGGTTGTCGACGGCGTCCTTGGCGGCGCTCGCCATGTCACCGACCGCCCGGTAGCCGTCCGCCGCCTGCTCGTACTCGGCCGGCTTGAAGCCCTTCAGCGTCGCGAGGTCCACGGCCGTCACCGCCCCTGCGCCTGGCCGCCGACGGCCTCGGTGTCCTCGTACCGCGTCTTCAGCCGGTTCAGCTCGGCCAGGACCGTCTCGTCGGATTTCGCGAGGTCGTGGCCGGCTCCCTCCAGGAGCCCGCCCAGCGCCTCGCACCGCCCGTTCACGTCACCGACGTACTTCTTCCAGGACTCGTACAGCTCCTTCTGGGCCGCCGCGCTCTGGACCGCCGCGCCGTCGCCCAGGCCCGCCTGGCCGTCCGCGAGCGCGGTCAGGGCCTTGCCGACCCCCTCCTTCAGGCCCCGGACGCCCTGCCCGGCCCTCACCCACGCCTTCTTGTCCGAGTGCAGGTCCCCCGAGCCGCCACCGGCGTCGGCCGCCGGCGTCGCCTGATTCAGCTGCATCCGGTCCGCACCCCGGTCCGCGACCCCGGCCTTGAGCTGCTCCCACTCGTCCCACGCCACGCGCGGCCCCCGTTCTCCGTCACCGACGTCAACGCGCTGCGAGAAAGCCGCCCTGACGGAGCATCATTTTATGATCCCCGATGCCCATCCAAGCGGTTCGGACCCCGGGGATTCATGAGTACGCGCACTCTTGCGTACTCAGGACGCGGGTGCCGTGAAGACCGGGACCGCCACCCCGTCGGGGCCGGTGCGGAAGGCGGCCTCCAGGGGCATGTCCACGCGGAGGGCGGCCTCCGGCACGCCCACGACCTCCGTCATCATGCGCGGGCCCTCCGCCAGGTCGACCACCGCCGCCACGTAGGGGACGCGCTCGCCGAAGGGCGGGAGGTCGTTGCGGTGGACGACGGACCAGGTGTAGAGGGTGGCGCGGCCGCTCGCGGGCTCCCAGACCACGTCCTCGCTCCAGCAGTGGGGGCAGAACTCGCGGGGGTAGTGGTGGGGGCGGGCGCAGGCGCGGCAGCGGCGGATCAGGAGCCGGCCCTCGGCGGCGGCGTCCCAGTAGGCGCGGGTGAAGGCGTCGGCCTCCGGGGTGGCCGTCACCGGAAGAGCCCGATCGCGGAGTCGAGTGACCAGGTCTGCCAGGACATCGCGAGGAGCGCCACCAGGGAGATCAGCGCCATCATCGCGTTCTGCCCCTGCTCGGCCCAGTCGTGGATCATCAGGACGAGGTAGAGCAGGTTGAGGAGGAGGCCGCCGATCAGGGCGACCGGGGTGAGGAAGCCGGTGACCAGGCCGAGACCGAGGGCGAGTTCGGCGTAGACGACGACGTACGCCATGAGCCTGGGGCGGGGGGCGACGACCTTTTCGAAGCCGGTCCGCACGGCGGCCCACCGGTGCTTGGAGGCCACGTCCGCCGCCCAGGCGATGCCCGTGCCGCGCTCGAACCAGCCCTTGCGGTCCTTGTGGCGCCAGCTCTCCAGCCACCACAGGCCGAGGCCGATGCGGAGGACGGCGAGCCATTCGGCGCCGGTGAGCCAGACGGTCTGCATGCGCGGCCTCCTCGGACCCCATGTATCTGACGGTACGTCAGTTCAGCGCAGCGGTGCCGCCCTCCGCAAGGGGGCTGCGCGCGTGACCGTTTCGCAACCGAAATCCCCCTGGGACCGAGACCCACTGCGTGTACACGTCATTACGCTCAGCATTCATGGTCACCACCCCCCAAGAGCCGGTGTACGTCATCGGCGCCGGCCCCGGCGGGCTCGCGGTCGCCGCCACCCTGCGCGCCCGCGGCGTCCGCGCCGTCGTCCTGGAGAAGTCCGGGGCCGTCGGAACCTCCTGGCGCGGCCACTACGACCGGCTGCGGCTGCACACCACCCGGCGCCTCTCCGGCCTGCCCGGCCTGCGGATCCCCCGGTCGTACGGCCGCTGGGTCGCCCGCGCCGACCTGGTCCGCTACCTGGAGGCGTACGCCGAGAAGCACGAGCTGGACGTCGTCACGGGCGTCGAGGTGCACCGGATCGAGCGGGCAGAGGATGGCACGGGGAGCTGGGTGCTGCACGCGACCGGGGGGCGGCGGCTGACCGGCCGGGCCGTGGTCGTCGCCACCGGCTTCAACCACACCCCGAGCGTGCCGGCCTGGCCGGGGCTCGACACGTACGAGGGCGAGCTCACGCACGCCCGCGAGTACCGGAACCCGGAGCCGTACGCGGGCCGGGACGTGCTCGTCGTCGGCATCGGCAACACCGGCGCCGAGATCGCCGCCGACCTCGCCGAGGGCGGCGCGGGCCGGGTCCGGATCGCCGTCAGGACCGCCCCGCACATCCTCCGCCGCACCACGGCCGGCTGGCCCGCGCAGCGCAGCGGCATCCTGGTCCGCCGCCTGCCGGTCCCCCTGGTGGACCTGCTCGGCCGGGCCCTCGCCCGCTTCGCCTCCCCCGACCTCACCGCCCACGGCCTGCCGCGCCCGGACACCGGCCTCGCCACCCGCGCCCGGCAGGGCGCCATCGCCGTCCAGGACGTCGGCCTCGTGGCGGCGATCCGCGCCGGGAAGGTCGAGGTGGTCCCGGCCGTCGAGGCCCTGGAGGGGCGCGAGGTGGTCCTCGCCGACGGCACCCGGATCAGCCCGGACGCGGTCATCGCCGCCACCGGCTACCGCCGCGCCCTCGAACCCCTCGTCGGCCACCTCGACGTCCTCGACCCGCGCGGCCGCCCGACGGTACGGGGCGCGCGCAGCCCTCGGCACGCGGAGGGGCTGTACTTCACGGGGTTCACCAACCCGCTGAGCGGGATGCTGAGGGAACTGGCCCGGGACGCGGAACGGATCGCGCGGCGGATCGCCCGCACGCGGCCGGCGCCGAAGCGGGCCGCGCCCAAGCCCGCGCCCAAGCCCGCACCCAAGCAGCCCGCGCCGAAGTAGCCCGCACCCAAGCAGCCCGCGCCGAACTAGCGCACCCAAGCAGTCCGCGCCGAAGTAGCCCGCCCAGGGGCGCCGGCCCCGCCGAAGACCCCGCCCCCCGGCGGGGTCTTCGGTCTTCGTGCGGTACGCGCCATTCCTGACTGGGCGTCAGTTCTGTAATCTGACTGAGCGTCAGGTCACTTGTCCGGGACGCGTCCTGAACGGAAGGGCGGAGCGCAACGATGCTTGGATCGACTCACGGCACCTTCACCACCGGTCTGCGCGCCCGCGTGGAAGCCTGCGGGGAGTCCCCCCGCACCGCCGTCCACGGGCACGCCGCCGCGCCCGGCGACCGGGACGTCAGCGGCCGGGCGCTGTACGCCGAGGTCCCCGACCTCGACCGGTTCTTCCGGCCCCGGTCCGTCGCCGTCGTCGGCGCCTCCGACGCCGAGGGCCGGCCCAACACCGGCATCACCCGGCAGCTGCTCGCCTGGGCCGAGCGGGTCGGCGCGGAGCTGGTGCCGGTGCACCCGACCCGTACCTCCGTCTTCGGCCTGGCCTGCGTGCCGTCCGTCAAGGAGCTCGCCGGGCCCGTCGACCTCGCCGTCCTGCTGGTCGCCGACCCGCTGCCGGTCGTCGAGGAGCTGGGCGAGGCCGGGGTGCGGTTCGCGGTCGCCTTCGCCTCCGGCTTCGCCGAGACCGGCGCCGACGGGGCCGCCGCGCAGCGGCGGCTGGCCGAGGCGGTGCGCCGCACCGGCGTCCGGCTCCTCGGACCCAACACCAACCTCAACGCCTTCGAGCGCTTCCGCGACGACCTCGACGGGCCCGCCGTCGCGCTCATCACCCAGTCCGGGCACCAGGGCCGGCCCGTCTTCACCCTCCAGGAGCTGGGCGTCCGGCTCTCCCACTGGGCGCCGACCGGCAACGAGGCCGACCTGGAGACCGCCGACTTCCTCTCGTACTTCGCCTCCCTCCCCGAGGTCGGCGCCATCGCCGCGTACGTGGAAGGGCTCAAGGACGGGCGGTCCTTCCTGCTCGCCGCCGACCGCGCCGCCCGCGAGGGCGTGCCCGTGGTGGCGGTGAAGGTCGGCAGGACCGAGACCGGCGCCCGTACGGCCGCCTCGCACACGGGGAAGCTGACCGGCGCGGACCGGGTCGTGGACGCGGCGATGCGGCAGTTCGGGGTCATCCGGGTCGACGGGCTCGACCAGCTCCAGGACACCGCCGCCCTCCTCGCCCGCGCCCGCAAGCCGCTGGCCGAGGGCGTCGTCGTCTACTCGATCTCCGGTGGCACGGGAGCCCACTTCGCCGACCTGGCGACGGCCGCCGGGCTGAGCCTGCCCACGCTGACGCAGGCCAAGCAGGACGAGCTGCACCAGTGGATCCCCGAGTACCTCCGCGTCGCCAACCCGGTCGACAACGGCGGGCACCCGGTCGGCGACTGGCGCGGCCGGAAGATCATCGACGCGATCCTCGCCGACCCGTCGGTCGGGGTCCTCATCTGCCCCATCACCGGCCCCTTCCCGCCGATGAGCGACAAGCTCGCCCAGGACCTGGTGGACGCGGCGGAGGCCACCGACAAGCTGGTGTGCGTGGTGTGGGGCTCCCCCGTCGGGACCGAGGACGCCTACCGGACGACCCTCCTCGGCTCCTCCCGCGTCGCCACCTTCCGCACCTTCGCCAACTGCATCGGCGCCGTGAAGGCGTACCTCGACCACCACCGCTTCACCACCGGCTACCGCTCCCCCTTCGACGAGGCCCCCCGCACCCCCTCCCCGTCCTTCCGCAAGGCGCAGGCGCTGATGCGGCCCGGGCAGCGGCTGAGCGAGCACGCGGCGAAGCAGCTGCTGCGCGCGTACGGGATCCGCGTGCCGCGCGAGCAGCTGGTGACGAGCGCGGCGGCGGCCGTCCGGGCGGCCGGGCTCGTCGGCTACCCGGTGGTGATGAAGGCGTCCGGCGGGCAGCTCGCCCACAAGACGGAGCTGGGGCTCGTGAAGGTCGGGCTGACCTCGGCGAGCCAGGTCAGGGACGCGTACCGCGACCTCACCGACATCGCCCGCTACGAGGGGATCGACCTCGACGGCGTCCTCGTCTGCCAGATGGTCGGCAAGGGCGTCGAGATGGTCGTCGGCGTCACCCGCGACGAGCTGTTCGGGCCGACGGTGACGGTCGGTCTGGGCGGCGTCCTGGTGGAGGTCCTGAACGACACCGCCGTGCGCGTGCCGCCCTTCGGCGAGCGGGAGGCCCGCTCGATGCTGGACGAGCTGCGCGGCCGGGCCCTCCTCGACGGCGTACGCGGCGCACCGCCGGCGGACGTCGACGCGCTGGTGGAGGTCGTGCTGCGGGTCCAGCGGATGGCCCTCGAACTCGACGGCGACCTCGCCGAACTCGACATCAACCCGCTGATGGTGCTGCCGCGCGGACAGGGCGCGGTGGCGCTGGACGCGCTCGCGGTCTGCCGATAGGAGCCCTACGTGTCATCGGACGCAGAGTCGAACGCAGTGTCGGACGCGGCTTCGGAGGTGCGTGAGGTGCCCGACGTACTCCACTCCGTCGAGAACGGCGTCTCGTGGATCACGCTCAACCGCCCCGAGGCGATGAACGCGGTCACCTGGGACCAGCGGGAGCGGATCATCGCGCTGCTCGCGGACGCCTCCGCCGATCCGTCCCTACGGGCGGTCGTGATCACCGCGACCGGCCGGGGCTTCTGCGCCGGCGCGGACCTGCGGGGCGGGCCGGCGGCCGGGGGCGAGAGGGTGGCGGGGGACGTCTCCCGCATGATCCGGCAGGGCGCGCAGCGCTTCATCGCCGCCGTCCTGGACTGCGAGAAACCGGTGATCGCGGCGGTGAACGGCACGGCGGCGGGCATCGGCGCGCACCTCGCGCTCGCCTGCGACCTCGTCCTCGCCGCCGAGTCCGCCCGCTTCGTCGAGGTCTTCGCCCGCCGGGGCCTGGTCCCCGACGGCGGCGGGGCGTACCTGCTGCCGCGGCTGGTCGGGCCGCAGCGCGCGAAGGAGCTGCTGTTCTTCGGGGACGCGGTGCCGGCGGCGGAGGCGTGCGCGATGGGCCTGGTGAACCGGGTCGTGCCGGCGGACGAGCTGCCGAAGACGGCCCGCGCCTGGGCGGAACGGCTCGCCCAGGGCCCGACGCGCGCCCTGGCCCTCACCAAGCAGCTCGTCAACGCCTCCCTGGACACGGACCGCGCGACCGCCTTCGCGGCGGAGGCGACGGCCCAGGAGCTGAACATGACGACACGGGACGCGCGGGAGGGAGTGGCGGCGTTCGTGGAGCGGCGGGAGGCGACGTACGAGGGGAGGTAGCGGCCGGGTGGGCGGCTGTCGGGGGTCGCCCATACAGTGTGTCCGCGCATATGGAGTGCATATGCCGTTCACCTTTCCCGGGGGGGAAATCACGATGTCTCACCCCGCGCGCCCCCGCGCACGATCCGGAAGATCCGGAAGATCCCGAAGAGCCCTCTTCCTGGTCCCCGCCCTGCTGACGGCCCTCCTGGCCCCGGCCCTGCCGGCGGCCTCCGCGGCCGACCAGCCGCCGACCGCGCCGACGACGGCACCCGCAACCGCCCCGGCCCTGGCCACGGAGGCCCCGGCCGCCGAGGTCCCGCAGACCCCGCAGACCCCGCAGGCCCCGCAGACCCCGGAGACCCCGCAGGCCCCGCAGGCCCCGCAGGCCCCGGCGGAGGAACCGACACCCGAACCCACGCCCACGCCGGATCCCACGCCGACGCCTACCCCCACCGACGCCTCCGGCACCTCGTGCACGGTCCTGCCGCTGACCCCGCTGGGCGCGGCCGGGGATCCCGCCGGCTCGGTGACACTCGCTCCGGACGAGGAGACCTGCTTCACCGTCACGGTGGAGAAGCAGGGGCTGCACCGCGTGATGCGCGACGGCGTGGCCAACATCCGCCTCACCTTCCTCTCGGGCGAAACCCCGGTCTCCTGCGAACGGGACGAAGCCGACGAGACGATCTGCCCGCTGGGTCCGGGCACTTACACCCTGCGCGCGCGCAACCACGCGTGGGCCGGCTCGCTGCGTTTCGCCATCGTCCCTCTGATGCCGGGCCCCGGCTGCCCGGAGATCCCGGGCACCGGATACGACGCCGCTCCCGCCACCGGCCCCACCCCCGGCCGGATCGGACTCGTCTGCCGGTCCTTCGACGGGTCCCCCGGCGACCGGATCATCACAGAGCTGTGGTCCGGCACTTCCTTCGTGCACCGCTGGATCACCGACGACACCGGCCGGCGCATCTGCCCCTACCCGGGCGACGGCGGGCCCGGCTGCGTTCTGCCCCAGGGCTCCGGCGGCTACCGCGTCCTCGGTGACCTGTACCAGGCGGCCGACCCCACCGCCGACTACCGGCTGCTGGTCCGTCGCATGTCGAACCCGCAGGGCTGCGTACCCATCACCCCGACCCCCTACGGCACGGCCGCGGTCCCGCCGTCACCGACGAGCGGGTGCAGGACCTTCACCCCTCAGGAGAGCGGGCGCTACGAGGTCCGCGCCCTGAACGCCCGAGGCTGGGACCAAGGCGTCGAGGTCTACGGCCAGAACGGCCGCGAGGTCGCCTGCACCTACCTGTACGGCTGCGGTCTCGGAGCCGGCGTCACCTACACGTTCTTCAGCGACGACCTCGTCGAGCTGCGCCACCGCACGTCCACCGAGGGCTGCACCGGGGACCTCGCCCTGTCGAGCGTGCACCGCGGCAGCCTCGCCGGCCTGGGCGAGACCGACTGCCTCGCGCTGCCGGCCCCGCAAGGCTCCAGGGTCGTCCTTCGTCCGGACGACGCCGTGTACCTGAGCGTGCTGGACTCCACCGGAACGGAGGTCTGCTCCCACCAGCAGGAGCAGACGGGGACGGCCTGCACCCTGGCGGGGACCGGCCCCCACCGGCTGCTCGTCACGAGCGCGAGGACCAGCGACCCGACCGGCGCCTACCGGATCCTGGTGGACCGCGCCGACATGCCGGGTTCCTGCCGCGTTCTCCCCGCCGGAGACTTCACGGACGGTAGCCCGCGTGCCGAGCTGACCACCGGGGACGGCGTCTTCGCCGACTGCCTGACCATCCCGGCAGCCGACCACTCCGCGAAGGAACTGCTCCAGCTCGGGCGGCTCACGGGCGCTCGCGGGGCAGGGCTGGTCGTGTTCGACGCGACGGGCAAGTGGATCTGCGCCCTGGAGACCGGAGGAGGTGCCGCGTACGAGGAGTGCGCGCTGACGCCCGGCGTGACGCACACCGCCTTCTTCCAGGGACATGACGCGCCCGCCACGTACACCGTGGTCCGCAGGGATGTCACCGCCACCGCCAAGGGCTGCCCCGGCGGCCCCGTGGGCTCCATCGGCGGCCCGTCCCTCGCGGGTCTGCCCGGCCCGGTCGACGCCTTCCACTGCCACCAGGTGAGCGCCGCCGCCGGGGACAGGGTCCACATCGCCCTCCGGGGCGCCGGGGACACCGTGCAGCTCCACGTGTACGACGCGAACGGCGTGGAGGTCTGCGGACGCGACGCGCGGGAGTGCTTCCCCACCGGTTCCACCCGGTACCAGGTGATCGCCGTGCCTCGTTCGGGGACGGCCCTTCCCGCCCACCGCGTCGACGCCCTGCGGGTGGCCACGGCCACGGGCCCGCCGCCCGAGTGCGCCCGGCTCTCCGACGTGAGCCACGGCTTCGGTCCGCTCACCGGCACGCTGAGCGAGCAGAAGTCCGCGCTGTGCGTACTGCTGCCGGCCGCCGCGAACGACGAGTTCATGGTCCGGTTCCCGACCACCGGCTCGTCCCCGAACCGGCCCAGGGCGGTGCTGTACGACCCCCTCGTCCAGGGCAACGGCTGCGAGTTCTACGCCGACTACGGCACCCCGGAGTACAGGTGCCAGGTGCGGGGCGATGCCAGGGAGTCCCGTCCGGCGACGCTGGTGATCGGACTGCCCGACCAGCCCTGGGGCTCCCCCACCCCCGTCCGGGCGGAGGCCGACTGCACCGTCCAGGAGGGCGTCTGCGGTCTCGTGCCGTGGACGGTGAAGTCGGTGACCCCGGGCACGGTCGGCGCCGGCAAGATCACCATGACGGTCACCGGCACCTCGCTCAGCAAGCTGACCCAGGTCGTCGTGGAGGAGTACAACGAGCCGCACGCCTACTACTACGGGGCCACGTCCACCACGGTCTCCGTCGCGCCCGACCGCCGGAGCATGGTCGTGGCGCTGGACCTGACCGACGCTCCGGAGGGACGCCGACTGGCCCTGCGCGTGGACTCCCGCAGGGGGGTGGAGCACCGGCCCGCCCCGATCACCGTCGTGGCCCCGCTCGGCTCCACCGGCATGGTCACCATCACGGGCACGGCCGCCGTGGGCGGGAAGGTGACGGCGAGTCCCGGACCGTGGTCGTCCGCGCCCGACGGCTACGCGTACCAGTGGAAGGCGAACGGCGTCGCGATCTCCGGCGCCACGGCCTCCGCGTACACGCTTCCCGCGGCACTCCAGGGGAAGCAGCTGACGGTGACGGTGACCGCGCGGAAGACGGGGCATCCGAACGCGACCGCGAGCAGCCGGTCCGTGCTCGTGAAGGGCGTCGCCCCCAAGGCCACCCGGGCGCCGGCCATGACCGGGAGCGTGAAGGTCGGGTCGAAGGTGTCCGCCTCGGTCGGGACCTGGTCGCCGGCCGCGACCTCGTACGGCTACCAGTGGCGGGCGGACGGCGTCGCGATCTCCGGCGCGACCGGCTCCGCGTACACCCCGACCGCCGCCGTGCGCGGCAAGAAGCTGACCGTCACGGTCACCGCGCACCGCACCGGGCACCTCAGCGGCTCCGCCTCGACGGCCGCCGTCGCGGTCGGCTACGGGGTCGCCCCGAAGGCGACGAAGGCGCCGTACCTGACCGGCACCGTCCGGGTCGGGCGGACCCTCACCCTCAACCGGGGCACCTGGACGCCCGCGCCGACCTCGTACGCCTACCAGTGGTACGCGAACGGGCGGGCCGTCAGCGGCGCCACGAAGTCCACCTTCGTGATCGGCAAGGCCCAGCGCGGCCAGAAGATCACCGTCAAGGTGACCGCCCACCGCACCGGGCACACCTCCGGGTACGCCTGGACCCGCGCGACGGGCGCCGTCGCCGGGTAGACCGCGCCGCCGCCATCGCCGCCTCCCCGGGTGTTCCCATCTGACGCTGCGTCAGTTTCAATGCTGCACATGATGGGACACGCGGGGATGGCGGCCAGCGCCGTCCGACACCTGAGAGCGGCCGGGGCGCCCACGGCCGTCGAACCCCTCCCCCGGCCCGCCCTGCGGGCCGTGGGCGAGGACGAACGGGCGCCCGTCGACCCGGCGGAGTTCCGGCGCGTGCTCGGGCACTTCGCCAGCGGCGTCACGCTCGTGACCACGGCGGACGGAGCCGGTCCGACCGGCTTCGCCTGTCAGTCCTTCGCCTCGCTGTCGCTGGATCCCCCGCTGGTGGCCTTCATGGTCGCCCGCACCTCGACCACCTGGCCGCGCATCGCCGCCGCCGGGACCTTCTGCGTGAACGTGCTGGGCGCCGAACAGGGGCCGCTCTGCCGGGCGTTCGCCGTCAGCGGCGCCGACAAGTTCGCGGGCGTCGAGTGGTCCCCCGCACCCGTCACCGGCGCGCCCCGGCTCGCCGGCGTACCCGCCTGGATCGACTGCGCGATCACCACCGTCCACACCGGCGGCGACCATCTGATCGTGGTCGGGCGGGTGGAGGCGCTGGGGGCGGTCGAGGAGGGCGGGGAGCCGCTGCTGTTCCACCGGGGGCGGTTCGGGGGGTTCAGCGGCGGGTGAGGACGCGGCTATCAAAAGGGGCGTCCACCCAGTAGACGATCTGCGGCTCAGAGGGGGTGCCGATCACGTCCCACTGCATCCAGTTCATCCCGACGCCGCAGTCGGTACCGACGCTCACCACATGGCTCCAGCGCGGGCGGGACTCGGTGAACGTCCAGCTGGCGTCCTGGTCATGGCACCGCTTCGGGAAGCCGTATCCGGAACCGTCCTCCTTCGTGACCTCGAACATGTACTTGACGCCCGACAGGGCCACCTTGCCGTCCGCCTTCAGCGTCACCACACCCCCGTCCCCGTCCTCGTACCGCCCCACCAGGTCCGCCCGGCTCGGCCTCGGCGCGTCCTCAGGGCCCAAGACCCGCGTGTACGTACCGATTCCGGCGATCGTCGCCGCCGCGGGCACCATCAGCAGGGCCCACAGCAGCCACGGCTTGCTCCTCCAGCTACGCATGGGCTCCATCATGCCGGGGGCGCCGGATGACGAGGGCCATGAGGGCCGCCGCCGCGCACAGGGCGCCGGAGGCGTACCAGACGACGTCGTACGAGCCGAAGACGTCGCGGGCGACTCCGCCGGCGAAGGCGACGACGGCGGCGCCGACCTGGTGGGAGGCGAGGACCCAGCCGAAGACGATCGCGGAGTCCTCGCCGTAGTGCGCGCGGCAGAGGGCGATGGTGGGCGGGACCGTGGCGACCCAGTCGAGGCCGTAGAAGACGATGAAGAAGATCATCGGCGGGTGGACGGAGGGGGCGAGGAGCAGGGGGAGGAAGAGGAGGGAGACGCCCCGCAGGGCGTAGTAGACGGCCAGCAGGCGCCGGGCCTCGAAGCGGTCGGTGAACCAGCCGGAGGCGATGGTGCCGACGACGTCGAAGACGCCGATGACGGCGAGGAGTCCGGCGGCGGCCGTGACCGGCATGCCGTGGTCGTGCGCGGCCGGCACGAAGTGGGTCTTCACCAGGCCGTTGGTGGAGGCGCCGCAGATCGCGAAGGTACCGGCCAGGAGCCAGAAGGGGCCCGTGCGGGCCGCCTTGAGGAGGACCGTCACCGCGCGGCGGGCCGCGCCCGGCACCGGGGCGGGCTTCTCGGCGTACTCCCCGCCGTACGGGGCCACTCCGACGTCCGCCGGGTGGTCGCGGAGCAGCAGCCAGACGAAGGGGACGACGGCGAGCGCGGAGAGGGCGACGGTCACGGCGGCCGGGCGCCAGCCGTGGTTCTCGACCAGCCAGGACAGGAGCGGCAGGAAGACGAGCTGGCCGGAGGCGCCGGCCGCGGTGAGGATGCCGGTGACGAGGCCGCGGCGGGCGGTGAACCAGCGGTTGGTGACGGTCGCGGCGAAGGCGAGCGCCATGGAGCCGCTGCCGAGGCCGACGAGGATCCCCCAGTAGAGGACGAGCTGCCAGGCGGCCGTCATCCAGACGGTGAGCAGGGAGCCGAGCGCGATGACGGAGAGGGCGGCGGCGACGACCCTGCGGATGCCGAAGCGGTCCATGAGGGCGGCGGCGAAGGGGGCGGTGAGGCCGTAGAGGGCGAGGTTGACGGAGACGGCGAAGCCGATCGTGCCGCGCGACCAGTCGAACTCGCCGTGGAGCGGTTCGATGAGCAGGCCCGGGAGGGAGGCGAAGGCGGCGGCGCCGATGATCGTGACGAAGGTGACCGCGGCGACGGACCAGGCACGGTGGAAGCGCGGGGTGGTGGCCGGGGCGGGCGCCGGGGCCGGGGTGGGGGTGGAGGAGTCCTGCTCCGTTGTCTGGGCCATGCCATCGAGGATGCTGGCCTGATCCCTCCCCCACCATTGGCCCGACTGTCAGGTTTCCAACAGATCGGGCCACGCCTCGGTACGGTTCACGGCCCGGCGACGGACTCTCGGGTTTCCGACACGTCGGGCCACGCCTCGGTACAGCGAGCAACGTGGGTCATGGCCCGGCCACCGTCCGCGCGAGCCGTGGCAGGTTCCTGATCGGCCGGACCGCGAGGAGCGCCCCCACCACCAGGACCGCGATCCCCGCCCCCGTGAGCAGCACCGCCTCCGTGCCCACCACCCCGGCGACCGGGCCCGAGAGTGCCCGGCCGACGCCCATCATCAGCAGGGAACCGGCCACGTCGTAGGCGTGCATGCGGTTCAGGGCCTCCTGCGGGACGTGGGTCTGGACCGCCGTGGACCACATGACGAGCCAGAACGCGAAGGCGGTGCCCGCCACGAACTGCCCGGCGGCGAGGACGGGGACGGGTGCGCCGAGGCCGAGGAGCACCAGGTTCACCGGGAGGCCGAGGAGGGCGACGGCGCCGGAGGCGAGGGGGCGGCGGGGGCGGATGCGGAGGGCGAGGAGCCCGCCGAGGGCGCTGCCGGCGCCGTTGGCCGCCATCAGCGCCCCGTACACGGCCGAGCCGTGGTCCCCGGTGACCAGGCTCGCGGTCAGCGGCACCATCGGGCCGGCGACGGTCAGTCCGTACACCGTCCAGATGGCGATGACCCCCCACAGCCAGCTCCGCGAGCGGAACTCCCGCCACCCCAGAGCAAGTTCGGCGGCGAAGGAGCCGCGCTCGCGCTCCTCGGACGGGGCCGTCGGCGGGATCCGCATCAGCAGGAAGCAGACGGCGCTGACGGCGAAGGTGGCGGCGTTGGCGGCGAAGGCCGCGCCCGCGTTCCAGGCGGCGACGAGGAGGCCGGCGAGCGCGGGGCCCGCCATCGTCATCAGCGCCTCCGCGACCCGCAGGACGGCGTTGGCGCGCTGCACGTCGGGGGCGATGCGCGGGATGGTCGAGGCGACGCCCGGCTGGAAGAGCGCGGCGCCGACGCCGGCGACGACGGAGAGCGCGTACACGGCCCACAGCGGCGGGCTGCCGACCGCGAAGGCGACGGCGAGGAGCGCGGCTCCGGGCAGCCGCAGCAGATCGGCGGTGATCATCATGCGGCGGGGCGGTGAAGCGGTCGGCGAGGACGCCGCCGAAGAGGACGAAGACGGCGAAGGCGGCGGTCCACAGGCCGAGCGCGTAGCCGACGGAGGAGCCGGGCCGGCCGGCGCCGAGGAGCCCCGCGGCGAAGGCGACGGGGACCATGCCCTCGCCGAGGACGGCGGCCGACCTGGCGGTGAAGAAGAGCCGGAAGTTACGGTTCCAGAGGGCGGGCGGCTCGGGCGGCGCGGGTACCCGCGCGCCGGCCGCAGACTTGTACGTGTTGTCCGTCACGGGCAGCCGTCCTACCACCAGGTGGTCTGGACCACCACTGATTTAGCCGAGGGAGCCCCCGTGCCGCACCGCGTCGTCGTCCTCGCCCTGCCGGGGCTGCTCCCCTTCGAGCTGGGCATCCCGCACCGGATCTTCGGCGGCGCCAGGGACGCCGGGGGGCGGCGGCTGTACGAGATCGTGACCTGCGCGGTGGCGGCGGGTCCCGTGCAGACCGACGCGGACTTCGCCGTCCACGTCGAGCACGGCCCGGAGGCGCTGGCCACGGCGGACACGGTCGTCGTGCCCGCCTCGTACGAGCTGGGACCGGTCTACGAGGAGGGCAGGCTCACCGACGAGCTGGCCGCCGCGCTCGCGCACGTCCGGCCGGGCACGCGGCTGGTCGCGATCTGCACGGGCGGGTACGTGCTGGCCGCGGCCGGCTGGCTCGACGGGCGGCCGGCCACCACCCACTGGGCGTCGGCCGACCACTTCCAGCGGCTCTTCCCGACGGTACGGGTCGACGCCGACGTCCTCTTCGTCGACGACGGCGACGTGCTCACCTCGGCGGGCGTCGCCGCCGGCCTGGACCTGTGCCTGCACATCGTGCGCCGGGACCACGGCGCCGCGATCGCCAACGCCGTGGCCCGCCGTACGGTCGTCCCGCCGCACCGGGACGGCGGCCAGGCCCAGTACATCGCCCGCCCCGTCCCGGACCCCGGCACCCACACCACGACCGCCGCCCGCGCCTGGGCGCTGGCCCACCTCCACGAGCCGATCCAGCTGCGGGACCTGGCCGAGCGGGAGGCCATGAGCGTCCGCACCTTCACCCGCCGCTTCCGCGACGAGGTCGGCGTCAGCCCCGGCCAGTGGCTCACCCGGCAGCGGATCGAGCGCGCCCGGCACCTCCTGGAGAGCAGCGACCTCCCCGTGGACCGGGTGGCCCAGGACTCCGGCTTCGGCACCGCCCAGTCCCTGCGCGTCCATCTGATGACGGCCATCGGCGTCACCCCGACCGCCTACCGGCGCACCTTCCGCACGGGCTCGACGGACTCCTGACCCTCCGACCCGCCGCCTCCTGATCCCGCGCTCAGAACGCCGGCACCCGGCGCTCGGAACGCCGGCACCCCCCGCTCGGAACGCCGGCACCCCCCGCTCAGAACACCAGCACCCCGCGCGCCACCTTCCCCGCCTCCGCCTCCTCCCGGGCCCGCGCGAACTCCTCCACCGGGTAGGCGGCGGTGACGAGTTCGTCGAGGAGGAGGGCGCCGGCGCGGTACAGCCCGGCGTAGAGCGGGATGTCCTTCTGCGGGCGGGACGAGCCGTACCGGCAGCCGAGGACCGCCTTGTCGAGGAACATCGCGGCGGGCGGGAAGGACGCCTCCGCCCCGGGCGCGGTCATGCCGAGCAGCACCGCCTGGCCGTGCCGGTCGAGGAGGTCGATCGCGGTGCGGACGAGACCGGTGTGGCCGACGCACTCGAAGACGTGGTCGGCGCCGGTCGGCAGCACCTCGCGGACGCCGTCGGCGGAGCCAAGGAAGTGCGTGGCGCCGAAGCGGCGGGCCAGCTCCTCCTTGGCCGGGTTGGTGTCCACGGCCACGACGGTGAGGGCGCCCGCGATCCGCGCGCCCTGGATGACGTTGAGCCCGATCCCGCCTGCGCCGATGACGACGACGGTCTCGCCGCGCCCGACCTTCGCCCGGTTGAGTACGGCTCCGACGCCGGTGAGGACGCCGCAGCCGAGCAGGGCGGCGGACGTGAACGGCACGTCCTCGGGGATCCGCACCGCCTGCACGGCCTTCACGACCGTCCGTTCGGCGAAGGAGGAGTTCGAGGCGAACTGGAACAGCGGCGCGCCCTGCCGGGAGAACGGCCGCCCCGGCATCCCGATCGCCTTCCGGCACATGGTCGGCCGGCCGGTGTCGCAGTCGGGGCAGGCCCCGCAGTTGGCGAGCGTGGACAGCGCCACGTGGTCGCCGGGGACGACGTGCGTCACCCCCTCCCCGACCGCCTCGACGACCCCGGCGCCCTCGTGCCCGAGGACGACCGGCGGCGGGAACGGGATGGTCCCGTCGATGACGGACAGGTCGCTGTGGCAGAGCCCGGCCGCCCGGATCCCCACCAGCACCTCACCGGGACCGGGGTCCCGCACCTCCAGGTCCGTGACGACCTCGACGCTCTTCCCGTCGAACACCACACCGCGCACGACGATCCCTCCCTCTGTCGACGGACTACTGGTTCGGGCGGTCGCCCGCCGCGGCGGCCCGCGCCATCTCCTCCAGGCGGGCCAGCATCGGCATCGGGTCCGTCCCCACCGTCCCCGGCAGGAAGTCCGCGATGCGCTCCGGCGTCCACCCGCCGCCCTCCGCGTAGCCGGCCCGCAGCTCCCTGGGCTGCGCCCACACCGCGATCTTGGGTCCGGCGATCGTGTAGACCTGCCCGGTGATCCGCTCCTCGCGGGCCCGGTCGGAGAGCAGGTAGACGACGAGCGCGGCGACGTCCTCGGGCTCGCCGATCTCCTTGAGCTCCATGGGGACGTTGGCGGACATCCGGGTCCTGGCGACCGGCGCGACCGCGTTGGCGGTGACGCCGTACTTGTGCAGGCCGAGGGCCGCGCTGCGGACGAGCGAGATGATCCCGCCCTTCGCGGCCGAGTAGTTGGCCTGGGCGACGGACCCCTGGTGGTTGCCGCTGGTGAAGCCGATGAGCGCCCCTGAGCCCTGTTTCCGCATCACGGCCGCCGCCGCCCGGAACACGGTGAAGGTGCCCTTGAGGTGGGTGGCGACGACGGGGTCCCACTCCTCCTCGGTCATGTTGAAGAGCATCCGCTCGCGCAGGATGCCCGCCACGCACACGACCCCGTCGATCCGCCCGTACTCGGCCAGGGCGACGTCGACGAGCCGCTGCCCGCCCGCCATGGTGGAGATGTCGTCGGCGACCGCGACGGCCGTGCCCCCGGCCGCCTCGATCTCCTTGACCACGGCGACGGCGACGTCGCTGGCCGGCTCGGCGCCCTCGATGGAGACGCCGTAGTCGTTGACGACGACCTTCGCCCCCTCGGCGGCGCACGCGAGGGCGACCGCGCGGCCGATGCCGCGCCCCGCTCCGGTCACGGCGACGACCTTGCCCGCCAAGAAGTTCCCCATCTCCGGCCCCTTCCCGCAGTTTCTGACGGTCCGTTAGATTCTATGGGTCGTCAGATACCGGAAAACAAGACCCCGGAGGCCCCGATGTCCCTCCCCGCCGCTTTCCACGAGATCGCCAAGCGCGTGAACAACTGGGGCCGTTGGGGCCGGGAGGACGAGATCGGGACGCTGAACCTGATCACCGACGAGGCGGTGCGGGAGGCGGCCGCGACGGTCCGCTCCGGTCGCCGTGTCCCCCTCGCCGTGGAACTGCGGCAGGACGGCGTGCAGACCGGCATGATCCCCGGCCGGGTCAACCCGCTCCACGTCATGGTCCAGGTCAACCAGGAGCTCTTCGGCCCCGGTACGGTCGCGACCAGCGACGACGCCGTGACCCTGGGCCTCCAGGCGGCCACCCACTGGGACGCCCTCACGCACGCCTCGCACTCGGGCCGGATCTACAACGGCCGCCCCGCCGACACCATCACCCCGCACGGCCGGGCCGCCTTCAGCGGCATCCACACGGCGCGGCACGTCGTCGGCCGGGGCGTCCTGCTCGACGTGGCGGCGGCGAAGGGCGTGGACCGGCTGCCCGGCGACCACGCGGTGACCCCGGAGGACCTGGACGAGGCG
This sequence comes from Streptomyces sp. NPDC085460, assembly GCF_044541975.1. NCBI lineage: Bacteria > Bacillati > Actinomycetota > Actinomycetes > Kitasatosporales > Streptomycetaceae > Streptomyces > Streptomyces sp. NPDC085460. The sequence goes on along the minus strand of NZ_JBITTO010000002.1, from coordinate 61,027 downwards.
GCGGAGTTCGGGCGGGTGACGGTACGGGCCGGCGACATCGTGCTCGTACGGACCGGGCAGATCGGGCTGTACCTGGCCGGGGACAAGCACGGGTACGCGTTCCCCTCCCCCGGGCTCTCGATCCGTACGCCCGAGTGGTTCCACGCCCGGGACGTCGCGGCCGTCGCCAACGACACCCTCACCTTCGAGATCTTCCCGCCGGAGATCGAGGACCTGTGGCTGGGGGTGCACGCGCTCGACCTGGTCGAGATGGGGATGCTCCAGGGCCAGAACTGGAACCTCGAAGAGTTGTCCACAGCCTGTGCACAAGAAGGCCGCTACGCCTTCCTGCTCTCCGCCATGCCGGAACCTTTCGTCGGCGGCACGGGGACCCCGGTGGCGCCGGTGGCGCTCTTCTGAGGGGACGAGGGTTCCGCGAAATCGCGGGGACGGGCGAACGTTCCGGGAGCGCGCCAGGACGGCGTCACGGGTGGCGGCGCGCTCGCGCGCGCCCCGAGCACGGCACGGACCGCCGCCACCCGGCCGCGACCCGCACATGCCGAGGGCACACGGCCCTCGGCTCCCCTCGCCACGAATCGCTCACCCTAGAGTGGGCAAAACGGAACGAACCGTCAACAGCGCACCCGTCCGGGTGAGCCGATGCCCTCACCGGACGCGGTGCCCACGGGCGTACGATCCACCTCGCACCAGATCCGCTTGCCGGCGCCTTCGGGCTGCCAGCCCCACCGGTCGGCGAGACCGTCGACCAGCTCCAGACCGCGCCCGTTGGTGTCCTCCCCGGCGGCGTGCCGGGGCCGGGGCGGCCGGTCGCTGCGGTCGGCGACCTCGACCCGTACACCGCCCTCCGCCGCGAAGAGCATGCGCAGCACGGCGGGGCAGCCCGTGTGCACGACCGCGTTGGTCACCAGCTCGGAGATGAGCAGGACCAGCGTCTCCGCCAGCGGCTCGTCGTCCCCTATCCCGGAGCCGGCCAGCCGTTTCCGGGCCCACCTGCGCGCACGCCCCACCTCGGCCGGGTCCGGCCCGACCTCCAACTGAACCTGAAGCACCTGCACCGTTCACACCATCCGAACCGGCGGACACACCTTTACGGAACGTGATTCCCTTGTGAGACAGCATGGTTGACGTACAGTCACCGCAACAAGCGCTTCGGGCATATTCCAGCGCGAAGGAGTACGCGTGGTCCATACTGTGCGACGCACGCGGCGGGGAGTCGAACGCGGGGCGCGACCCGGGCTCACAAGCACTCGCATCCCACGGAGAGTACCGGAGCGGAGGGCCGACTCCGACCCGTGACGACCCCTCGAAGGACACAACCCGATATCGACATTCCGCCCACGGCCGCCGGGAATCGAACACGCTCCGTCACCAGTTCGGTCACTCAGAGCGCGGCGGCCACCTCCTCCGCCGCCCGGTCCGCCGGCAGCACGAGCGCGGCCCGCACCCACGCCCGCTTCAGATGGAGATGGACGTCCGCCTCCCAGGTGAAGCCCATCCCGCCGTGCACCTGGAGGCAGTCCCGGGCGTTCGCGACGGCCGCCTCGTCGGCGAGCAGTTTGGCGCCGGCGATCTCGACCGGGTCGGCGGTGACGGCGGCGGCGTGCACGGCGGCCCGCGCCAGCTCGGTCCGCACCAGCATCCCGGCGCACAGGTGCTTCACCGCCTGGAACCCTCCGATGACCTGACCGAACTGCTCCCGCTGCCCGGCGTACGCGACGGCCGCGTCCGTGCACCAGGCGGCGGTGCCGACCTGCTCGGCGGCGGTGAGCAGCACCGTCTCGCCGCCGGCCGCGCCCCGCGCCTGCGGGACCCGGTGAAGCGGTGTCAGCGGGTCGACCGACCGCACGGGTACGGCTCCGCTCGCGTCGCCCCGCGCCACGTCGGCGGCCTCCAGCCAGGGGACCAGCCCCTCGGGCGAGACCTCGGTGACGACGACGGTCCCTTCGGCGGCGCCCGGCACGGACCCGGCCGCGACGTGCGTGGCGACCAGCGGCCCCGGCACCAGCGCCCGTCCGGTCTCCTCGAAGACGAGCACCGCCTCCGGCAGGCCGAGCCCGACCCCGCCGTCCGCCTCCGGAAGCCGCAGCGCGAAGAGGCCGGCCTCGCCCAACTCCTTCCACAGGCCCCGGTCGAGCGCCCCGCCCCCGTCGACGGCCGCCCGCAGCGCGTCCCGTCCGAAGCGGCCCGCGAGCAGCTCCCGTACGCCTCGCCTGAGGTCCCTCTGGTCCTCGCTCAGTCGGAAGTCCACGGTCCGGCTCACCGCCCCTTCGGCAGGCCGAGGATCCGCTCGGCGACGATGTTGCGCTGGATCTGGCTGGTGCCGGCGGCGATCGTGTACGAGAGGGAGGAGAGCCGGTCGAGGTTCCACTCCCGGTCGAGGTCGAGCGCGTCGGGGCCGAGGACCTCGGCGGCGGTGTCGTACAGCTCCTGGCGGGCGTGCGAGTAGTGCAGCTTGAAGACGGAGCCGCCGACGCCGGGGACGCCCCCGGTGGCCTGGGCCTCGCTGACGTTGCGCTGGGTGAGCCGCCACAGGGCCTGGAAGCCGGCGGCGAGCCGGCCGATCCTGCGGCGGAGCGCCGGGTCGTCCCAGCGGCCGTTCTCCCGGGCCGCGCGGGCGAGTTCGCCGAGGAGTCGGCGGCAGGCGACGACCTCGCCGACGAAGGCGGTGCCGCGCTCGAAGGAGAGGGTGACCATGGTGACCCGCCAGCCGTCGTTCTCCTCGCCGACCCGGTTCGCGGCCGGGACCCGCACCTCGTCGAGGAAGAGCTCCGCGAACTCGGTGGATCCGGCGAGGGTCCGCAGCGGCCGTACGGTCACCCCGGGCGCGTCCATGGGCAGCGCGAGCCAGCTGATGCCCCGGTGCCGGGGGGCGTCGGGGTCGGTGCGCACGAGGAGTTCGCACCAGTCGGCGACCTCGGCGTGCGAGGTCCAGATCTTCTGCCCGGTGACGACGTACGCGTCCCCGTCCCGGACCGCCCGGGTCCGCAGCCCGGCCAGGTCGGAGCCGGCGTCGGGCTCGCTGAAGCCCTGGCACCAGACCTCGTCGCCGCGCAGCACCGGCTCCAGCCACCGCTCGCGCTGTGCGGGCGTGCCCTCGGCGGCGATGGTCGGCCCGGCGTGGAGGAGGCCGACGAAGTTGGCGCCGACGTAGGGCGCGCCGGCCCGTTCGGTCTCCTCCAGGAAGATGAGCCGCTGGGTGGGCGAGGCGTCCCAGTGCACGTGCCCGTACCCGGCGTCGTGGAGCCGCCGCTGCCAGCCGCAGTCGTACGCCCTGCGGCCCGGCCAGTCCAGCGGGTCGGGGCGGGGCGGCAGGGTGGGCAGCGCGGCGGCGAGCCAGTCCCGCAGCCCGGCCCGGAACTCCTCCTCCTCGTCCGTGTAGGAGAGGTCCATCAGACGATGCCGAGGCCGAGCATGCGGATGGCGTTGCCGCGCATCAGCTTGTAGACGGTCTCGTCGTCGAGGCCCCGGACGTGGTCGAGGGCGACCTCCTTGGTGTGCGGGAAGGTCGAGTCGACGTGCGGGTAGTCGGTCTCGAAGGTGGCGTTGTCGCGGCCGACGACGTCGAGCGAGGCGATGCCGTGCTTGTCGCGGAAGAAGCAGCAGAAGATCTGCCGGTAGTAGTACGTGGACGGCGGCTCGGGGATCAGGTCGCGGACCCCGCCCCAGGCGCGGTGCTCCTCCCAGACGTCGTCGGCGCGCTCCAGGGCGTACGGGATCCACCCCATCTGGCCCTCGCTGTAGGCGAGCTTGAGGCGGGGGAACTTCACGAGGACGCCGGAGAAGAGGAAGTCCATCATCGAGGCCATCGCGTTGTTGAAGCTCAGGCTCGCCTGGACGGCGGGCGGGGCGTCGGGGGACGCCGCCGGCATCTGGCTACTGGATCCAATATGCATGTTGACGACCGTGCCGGTCTCCTGGCAGACGGCGAAGAAGGGATCCCAGTAGCCGGAGTGGATCGACGGCAGCCCGAGGTGGGTGGGGATCTCGGAGAAGGTGACGGCCTTGACGCCCCGGGCGGCGTTGCGGCGGATCTCGGCGACGGCGAGGTCGATGTCCCAGAGCGGGATGATGCAGAGCGGGATGAGCCGGCCGCCGCTGTCGCCGCACCACTCGTCGACCATCCAGTCGTTGTACGCGCGCACGCACGCGAGGGCGACCTCCTTGTCGTGCGCCTCGGCGAAGGTCTGCCCGCAGAAGCGCGGGAAGGTGGGGAAGCAGAGGCTCGCCTCGACGTGGTTGAGGTCCATGTCGGCGAGGCGCGCCTTCGGGTCCCAGCAGCCGCGCCGCATCTCCTCGCGGGTGATCCCCTCCAGGGTCATGTCGTCCCGGTCGAAGCCGACGGCGGCGATGTTCCGCTTGTACGGGAACTTGAGGTCCTCGTAGATCCACCAGTCGGTCGGCGGCCCGTCCGGGTCCATCGTGATCTGGTACTTCCCGCCGACGTACGCGAGCTCCCCGATCCCGGCGGTGACCGCCTGCGGCCCGCGCTCCCGGTACTTCGCGGGCAGCCACGTGTCGAAGAGGTGGGCGGGCTCGATCACGTGGTCGTCGACGCTGATGATGCGGGGCAGGTCGGTCATGGCAGCCCTCCAGTAATCTGATGGATCGTCAGATCTCGATGAGGCAAGGCTAACCCCGGGGGTCTGGACCGACAAGGACCGTCCCCTTACGCTCTCCGCACGAACTGACGCACTGTCAGATAAAAGCATCCAGGGAACGCACGCAATGGAGGCTCCCGTGACCGCGACCGAAACCGCGCAGGCCCTCGCGCTGGGCGAGTCCCGCACGCTCTGGGAGCTCGTCGAGCGCCGCGCCGACCTCACCCCCGACCGGCCCGTCCTCCTCCAGGGCGACCGCGTCCTCACCTTCGGCGCCCTGCGCGAGCGCGCCGAACGCTGCGCCGCCGGACTGTACGACAGGAGCGTCCGGCCCGGCACCGTCGTCGCCTGGCAGCTGCCCACCCGCCTGGAGACCGCCGTGCTCTCCTTCGCGCTCGCCCGCCTCGGCGCCGTCCAGACCCCCGTCATCCCCTTCTACCGGGACAAGGAGGTCGGCTTCGCCCTCCGCGCCTCCCGGGCCGAACACTTCGCCGTCCCCGGCGTCTGGCGCGGCCACGACCACACCGCGATGGCCCGCCGGCTCGGCGCGCGCGGGATCTTCGAGGCGTACGCCCCCGAGGACCTCCCCGACGGCGACCCGGCCGTCCTCCCCCCGCCGCCCGCCTCCGGCACCGACGTCCGCTGGATCTACTGGACCTCCGGCACCACCTCCGACCCCAAGGGCGTGCTGCACACCGACCGCTCGCTCCTCGCCGGCGGCGCCTGCCTCGCCCACGCGCTGCGCCTCACCGCCGCCGACGTCGGCTCCATGGCCTTCCCCTACGCGCACATCGCCGGGCCCGACTACACGGTGATGCTGCTGCTGTACGGCTTCCCCGCCGTGATGCTCGAACAGTTCGCGCTGCCCGAGTCGCTGGCCGAATACCGCCGCCACGGCGTCACCGTCGCCGGCGGCTCCACCGCCTTCTACTCGATGTTCCTCGCCGAACAGCGCAAGAACCCCGGCGAACCCGTCATCCCCACCCTGCGGCTCCTCGCCGGCGGCGGAGCGCCCAAGCCGCCCGAGGTCTACCACGCGGTGCGCAAGGAGCTGGGCTGCCAGCTCACGCACGGCTACGGCATGACCGAGGTCCCCATGATCACCATGGGCGACCCCGAGGACACCCCCGAGAACCTCGCCACCACCGAGGGGCGCCCGCCCGCCGCCATGGAGGTCCGGATCACCCCGTCCGGCGAGATACGGCTCCGCGGCGAGGCCGTCTGCAGCGGCTACCTCGACCCGGCGCAGACCGCCGCCGCCTTCGACGAGGACGGCTTCCTCGTCACCGGCGACCTCGGGCACCTGACGCCCAGCGGCCACCTCGTCCTCACCGGACGGCTCAAGGACGTCATCATCCGCAAGGGCGAGAACATCTCGGCCAAGGAGATCGAGGACCTCCTCCACGAACACCCGGCCGTCGGCGACGCCGCCGTCATCGGCCTCCCGGACGCCGTGCGCGGCGAACGGGTCTGCGCCGTCGTCGAACAGCCGGCCGGCGCCCCGCCGCTGACCCTGCCGGAACTCACCGCCTTCCTCCGCGCGGCCGGGCTCTCCGTCCACAAGCTGCCGGAACAGCTGGAGGTCGTCGACGCCCTGCCGCGCAACGAGACGCTGCGGAAGGTCCTCAAGTACAAGCTCAGGGAGCGGTTCGGGGCAGCAGACCGGGAGTGGCCTGGGGAGGCAGCGGGTCCGCCGGCGGCGGGGGGACGTGCCTGAGCCGGGGCTCCGGGATCTCCACGGCGGCGGAAGCCTCGCCCGCCAGGGCCGCAGGCAGGTCCCCGTACACCTCGAAGAGGCGGGTCACGCCGAGCGCGTGGAAGACCCGGGTGACATGGCCCTGGCCCTCCGCCGCCTCGGGAAGGACCAGCCGCAGCCGCCCGCCGCAGGAGCGCAGCAGCCGGCGGGCGCCGACCAGCACGCCGACGCCGCTGGAGTCGCAGAACAGCACCCCGGACAGGTCGACGACGAGGTCGTGCCGGCCCGCGGCGACGGCGTCGTGCACCCGCCGCCGTATCAGCGGCGAGGTCACCAGGTCCAGCTCGCCGCGCAGGCGCAGCACCGTCCATCCAGCGCGGTCGTCCTCGTCGGCCTCGATCGTCGTCACGGACGGGCGCCTGCCCCGGGGGAACTGGCCGAAACCCCTTGAGCCGGGTATGACGCTTTCCTTACCATCCGCTCCTGCGTGAAGGCCGCACTTGCGGCAAACAGGCGTGCGTTGTCGGCCGGTCGCACTAGTTTGGGGTGAGGGGTGGGACAAGGCGGCGCCGGCAGCGGCGGACGCGGAAGCGGAAGGGTGGAGGCTCGGATGGCGAACGACACACCACCGCGCTGGGACCGCAGGATGCAGCAGCGGCTCGCCCGCGGCGAGGCCGCCGCCCTCGGCGAGCTGTACGACCGCTTCGCCTCCCTCGTCCACAGCCTCGCCCACCGCGTCCTCGACGACGACCAGGCGGCCGACCAGATCACCCGTGAGGTCTTCGGCTACATCTGGGAGAACCCCGACGCGTACGACCCCCGCCAGGGCAACCTGCGCTCCTGGGTGGCCCGGCTCACCCAGCGCCAGGCCGTGCACCGGCTGCGGGAGACCGAGGCGACGGCGTACGCGGAGACCGGCGTCGGCTCGGCGGAGGAGCTGGAGGCCAAGGTCCGCCGGGCCTCGGCCGCGGCCCGCGCCGACTACATCGTCACCTCCATGCCGGCCCCGCTCCGCAAGGCGCTCGAACTGGCGTACTTCCAGCGGCGGGACTACCGCCAGACCGCCGCCGACCTGTCCATCAGCCACGAGGAGGCCCGCCGCCGGCTCCGGCTCGGCCTCCAGCTCCTCTCCACCGCGAACACCCGCCCGCTCGACGGACCGCCGGGCGGCTACGGACGGGCGCGGTGACCGGGGCGGACGGCGAGGACGACGCCCTCGCGCGCGCCCCCTGGATACCGGGCCCGCGGGAGGCCGCCGACGACCACGCGGACCTCACGGACGCGGCGCCCCTGGACCTCTCCCACACGGTGCTCAAGTCCCTCCTCGGGGCGTGGGCACTGTCGGCGTGTTCGGCCGCGGAGAGCAGGGCCGTCGAGGACCACCTGACCGCGTGCGCGCCCTGCGCGGACGAGGCGCTGCGGCTGAGGGACGCGGTGGCGCTGCTGCACGAGGACCGGGACCTGGACCTCGACCCGCTGCTGCGGTCGCGGGTCCTGGAGAACTGCCTGGGCCGCCGCCCGGCCCGCATCCCGGTCCCCGCCTGGGCGACGCCGTACGACGCGGAGACCGCCCGGCTCGACGCGCTGCTGCGGGACATCGGCGAGTCGGAGTGGCACACGCCGGTCCGGCTCAAGTGGTACGAGGACGACCGGCCGGTGCGGCGGAAGTCGACCGTCGCGGGGGTGATCGGCCACCTCCTGACGGTCGACGGCCTGGTGTCGGGCGCGCTCGGCCTCGCCGACCCGCTCGGCCCCGACGTGCCGGAGCTGTCGCCGACGGAGCGGACGGAGGCGTTCTGGGAGGCGCTGGACCGGCCGCCGAACCGGGCACTGCGGGCGCCGTGGCGGGAGCAGAGCCACGCGCTCGTCCGCACGGTGTCCTTCGCCGGGCGCGGGGTCTCGGACCTCACCGTCACCTACGGCGACTTCGCCCTCCCCCTGAAGGACGCGCTCCTGGAGCGGGCCTTCGAGTGCTGGGTCCACGCGGACGACATCGCGAACGCCGTCGCCTACCCCTACGACCCGCCGAGCGGCCCGCACCTCCACGGCATGATCGACCTGGCCGCCCGGCTCCTCCCCGCCGCGGTGGCCCAGCGCCGCCGCGCCGGCCGCGCGGCGCCGCCCCGCCGGCTCGTCACGGCGGGCGCGCCGGGCCGCTCGCTCCACCTGGAGATCGAGGGCGCGGGCGGCGGCCACTGGTACATCCCGCTGGACTCCCCCGCGGCGCTCGGCTCCCCCGACCACACGGTCGCGCAGGTCGCGATGGACGGCGTCGAGTTCTGCCAGCTGGTGGCGGGCCACATCTCGCCCCAGGAGGCGGCGGCCGGCCAGGACGGCGACCGCGAAGCCATCCAGGACGTCCTCTCCGCGGCAGCGTCCTTGAGCCGCCTGTAGAACGAGGTCCTGCGGGACGACGCGCCTAGCTGTACCGCGGTGTGGACCTCCGCCCCGCTGGGGCGGAGCCCACCCCCAGGCCCGGCCAACGCGCCGGAGCACGACCCGCGGGACGGCGCCCCTCGCTGCACCCCCGTGTGGGCAGGCGTCCCGCTAGGGGCGGGACGGGTGGGCACACGGGACGGCGCGCTCGGCCGCGCCCAGGCTTTCCGCGCCTGAACCCGCACCGGATGCACGACGCCGTACGGGTGCGGGCCCAGGCACGGAAGCGGAAGCACCCGCAGAAGGTGCCGTTCCGTTGTGCCCACCCGTTCCGCCCCAGCGGAACGATTGCCCACAACGAAACGGCGGGCGCGGCGGGCCCAGCCCACAACGGAACGGCGGCGCGGGCGCAGCCCACAACGGAACGGCGGCGCGGGCGCAGCCCACAACGGAGCGGCGGTGCGGGCGCGGCCCGCGAGGGCGCGGCGCGTGGGGGGCTACGTGAAGACGACCGTGCGGCGGCCGTTCAGGAGGATGCGCCGCTCCGCATGCCACTTCACCGCCCGCGCCAGCGCCTGGCACTCCACGTCACGCCCCACCGCGACCAGCTGGTCCGGCGTCACCTCGTGGCCCACCCGCTCGACCTCCTGCTCGATGATCGGGCCCTCGTCGAGGTCCGCCGTGACGTAGTGCGCCGTCGCCCCGATGAGCTTCACGCCGCGCGCGTGCGCCTGGTGGTACGGCTTGGCGCCCTTGAAGCTCGGCAGGAAGGAGTGGTGGATGTTGATGATCCGCCCGGAGAGCCGCTTGCAGAGGTCGTCGGAGAGGACCTGCATGTAGCGGGCGAGGACGACCAGCTCGACGTTCTCCTCCTCGACGAGCGCGAGCAGCTCCGCCTCCGCCTGCGGCTTGGTCTCCTTCGTCACCGGGATGTGCCGGAAGGGCAGGTCGTACGAGGCGACGAGCTCGGCGAAGTCGGTGTGGTTGGAGACGACGGCGACGATCTCGACCGGCAGCGCCCCGATGGAGGACCGGAAGAGCAGGTCGTTCAGGCAGTGGCCGAACTTCGAGACCATGAGCACGACCCGCATGCGCTCCTCGGCGCGGTGGATCTGCCAGTCCATCTGGAAGGAGTCCCCGACCGCCGCGAAGCTCGCCCGCAGCTTCTCCACGGTCACCGGCGCCTCGGCCGAGAAGTGGACCCGCATGAAGAAGAGACCCGTGTCCCGGTCTCCGAACTGCTGACTGTCCTCGATGTTGCATCCGGTGATGAAGAGGTAGCTCGACACGGCGTGCACGATGCCCTGCTTGTCCGGGCACGAGATGGTGAGGACGTACTGGTCGGTCATCCGGACAGCGTGCCACAACCCGCCGCCCGGTCCGTACCGCGGTCCGTCCACCGGAACGCCCCGCCGAACCTCACGCGGACGCGTCACGCGCGCGTGAGGATCCTCAGCACGTCGAGCGAGCGCGGCGGCACGTCCGGGTCGTCCCCGTCGGCCGTCGCGAGCCGTACGTGCGCCTCCCGCGCCGCGTGGACCGCCTCGGGCCAGCCCGGGTGCTCCTGGTACGCGGAGAAGGGCGCGTCGGGCCCGACCTGGTGGAGGATCCGCAGGACCCGCAGGACGGCCAGGTCGACGAGCTGCGCCTCCCCGGAGTCCCGGAAGATCGCGCCGACGTAGCGCTCGGCGGACCAGTTGTCGAGCCAGGTGTCCTCGACGAGCCGGTAGACGGCGTCGGTGACGTCCCCGTACCCCTCCTGGCCGGCGAGCCAGACGGACCGGTGGAACCCTGGGTCGGAGAGCATGTGCAGCGCCGAGCGCACATTGGCGCGCCAGCGCCACCACGGCATGTCGTTGAGCGGCATGCCGCCCATGGTGGAGGAGCGACGGCCGCGACGGGAAGAGTTCACCGGACCGGGGACGGAACTGGACATCGCTCGATCGTACGGTTCCCCACCGACAACCGGATTCCGCCCCTCCCCTTATGGGTCCCGACCCCCGTAATTCACCTCCATGTCACCCACCGTTGAACGGTGCACACTCCCGCGTTACCCGTGAGGCGGAATGGTGCATGCCCATGACCGGTAGGCGACTGTCCCCACTCCTCGCGTCCGTCACCGCCGTGGCGGCCGGCGCGTCGCTCCTCACCGGGTGTGGCGTGCTCCCTGGTGCCACGGGGGGCTCCAGGGAGCCCGTCACGGTGATGACCTGGGCCCCCGACCAGACCCGCGCGACCAACATGCCCGGCATGCCCGCCATGGCCCAGGCGTACGCGCGCTGGGTCAACTCCCAGGGCGGCATCGACGGCCACGAACTGCGCGTCCTCACCTGCAACGAACACAACACCCCGGCCGGCGCCGCCGCGTGCGCCCGCCGCGCGGTCCACGAGGACGTGGTCGCGGTCGTGGGCTCGTACAGCCAGAACGGCCGCGCCTTCATGGCCCCCCTCGAAGCGGCCGGCATCCCGTACATCGGCGGCTACGGCCTCACCGAGGACGAGTTCACCAGCCACCTCTCGTATCCGGTCAACGGCGGCCTCGCCTCGCTCATCGCCGGGCACGGCATGCAGCTCGCCGAGGACTGCCGCCGGGTCTCCCTGGTCCGCCCCGACACCCTCGCCGGCGACCGGCTGCCCAAGCTGCTCGACGCCGGGCTGAAGAAGGCGAGCAAGCGCGGCGCCGTCGACATCCCGGCCGTCGAGGACGCCACCGAGTACACCGCCCAGGCCACCACCGCGCGGGAGAAGGCCGGTACGGAGGACGGCTGCGTCGCCGCCGTGCTCGGCGAGCGGACCCAGACCTTCTTCGACTCCTTCCGCCGCCTGCCGCAGCCCGACGACGACACCGGGGAGACCACCGGCGCCGGAGACGGCGACGGAGACGGCAAGGGCGGCGACGGCAAGGGCGGCGACGGGGGCGGGAGCCCCGTGCGGATCTCCTCCGTCCTCGGCAGCGTCGGCCAGCCCGTCATCGACCGCACCGGCGGCTCCCGCAGCCCCTTCGAGGGCGCCTACGTCACCGGCTGGTACCCGGAGGCGGACGACAAGAGCTGGGCGCCGATGCGGAAGGTCATCCAGGAGCACGCCTTCGCCGACAACCGGGTCGACCCGGCCGACACCGGCGTGCAGACCACCTGGATCGCCTACATCGTCCTCAAGGAGGTCATCGAGTCCCTCGACAGGAACACCATCACCGCCTCCCGCGTCGCCGAGGCCCTCGACCGGGGCACCCAGGTGGACACCGGCGGCCTCACCCCGAAACTTCGCTGGATGTACGAGGACCTGCTCGGCGCCCCGGACTTCCCCCGGATCGTCAACCACGAGGTGACGTTCCAGGTGGTGCGGCAGGGCCGGCTCGTCGCGCAGAAGCCCGGCTTCGTCGACGTCGGCCCCACCGTCACCAACCGCGGCTGAGCCGCCCCGGCCCGCCGCCCGCGCCTACAGCTGGGTGGCGGTCCGCTTCGACAGTCCGTACTTCTCGGCGGTCGGGTTCCACAACCCGGCCGCCTCCTTCTTGGCCTTGGTCGCCTCGCCGCTCTTGTCGTTGGCCGACTTGAGCCGGTTGGTGCTCTTGGCCTTGCCGCCCTTGCAGGCGTCCTTGGCCTTCATCTGGTCGGCCCAGCCCGCGTAGTGGTCGTCGGCCGCGGCGGACGCCTGCCACGCGCGCGTGAGCGCCGAAGCCAGCCTCTGGTGGTCGGGCAGCTTGTCCATGCCGATCGTCTGGAGCTTGGTCACCAGGCTCCGGCGCTGCTCGGCCGCGCCGCGCAGGTCGGCGGCGGCCTTGTCGAGGTTCTTGCACTGCTTGATCGCCTCGACCGAGCTGATCACCGCGTCCCGGCTGTCGTTGCTCGTCGCGAGGAGCTTGTCCAGCTCCTTCGCCTGCGGCTCCGCCGGGTCCGCCGTCTTCTCCGGCGCCTCGGAGGCGTCGCCGCTCGGCGCGGGCGCCTGCGAGCTCGGGGCGACGCTCTGCCCGGTCGTGGGCTCCTTCTCGTCACCGCCGCTGAGCAGCGCGCCCACACCCAGACCGACGACCGCGCAGCCCACCACCACGGCAGCGATCAGCGCGACCGGCGACTTCCGCCGCGGCGGCTCCGGCTCGTCGTCGTAGTAGTACGCGTCCTGCTGCGCCCCGGGCGCCTGGTAGCCGCCCCCGCCCTGGAAGCCGTACTGCTGCTGCGGCGGCGCCTGGTGCTGCTGGGGCTGCTGCTGCGGGTGCTGCTGGTACGGCGCCGGGGCCGGAGCGGGCTGCTGGTACGCGGGCGGCGCGGGCTGCGCCGGCGCCGAGTCCCGGAAGAGGCTGTCGAACTCCGCGGGCGGCTGCGACGGCCCCGGCCCACCGGGCACCGGACCGCCCGGCACCGGACCGCCCTGCACGGGCCCACCGGGCGCGGGTCCCCCGGGCACCGGCGCGAGGTACTGGGTGGCGTCCGAGGCCCCCGCCCCGGCGGGCTGCTGCGGCAGCCGCCCCGTCCCGAGGAACTGGGTGTGCCCCCCGCCGTCGGGGCCGGCCTGCGGCGGCACGGGCGCGATGTGCTGCGTCGCCTGCATGTCCCCGCCATGGGCCGCGACCGGCGGCGGATACCCGTACCCGGCCGGCGGGCCCACCGGCGGCACACCGCCCGGCACGGGCGGGATGTGCTGGGTCGCCTGCATGTCCCCGCCGTGGGCGGCCACCGGCGGCGGATAGCCGTACCCGGCCGGCGGACCGGCCGGAGGCATCGCCCCCGGGGCGCCCTGCGGCTGCGGCGGCACCGGGGCTATGTACTGCGTGGCCTGGAGATCACCGGCGGCCGGCGCCTCGGGCGGCAGCGGCTGCGCGGGAGGCAGCGGCTGCCCGCCCGGCTGGGGAGGCCAGGCACCGCCCCACGCCTGCGCGCCCCCCTGCTCCGGACCCTGTCCGTTCTGCGTCACCGGGACTCCTACTGATGGACCTACGGAATCGTCGGGTCACGCTACCGGGTGCGCCCGTCGCTCCGCACACACGTGTGAGCCCGGTAACACCCTTCGTACGGAACGCCTCCGGCCCGCGGACCGTCCGCCCCCTAGGCCGCGTGGACCTCCAGACGGGCCTCGAACTCGCGGACCACCGGCTCGGCCGCGAAGGGTTCCAGGCGGTCCCTCAGGTCCTCCACGTACTCCGCCCCGCGCGACGACCGCAGGGTGCCGAGGAGTTCGAGCGCCCGCGTGCCCGCGCGGCACGCCTCCTCGATCTCCCGCTGCTGCACCCGCGCCGACGCCAGCAGCGCGAGCCCGATCGCCCGCCGCCGGGCCCGCCCCTCCGGATGCCCCGCCAGCGACTCCTCCGCCGCGCGGACCGCCGCCTCCGCGCGCCCCAGGTCCCGGTAGCAGTGCGCCAGTTCGTCCGCGAGGTACGCCTGGTCGAAGTGGGCGATCCACACCGGGTCGTCGCCCGACTCCGGATCGGCCGCCTCCAGCGCGCGTACCGCCCGGCCCGCCGTCGATTCAAAGGCCCGCGCGTCGCCCATCAGCGCGTGCCCGCGCGCCTCCGCCGCCAGGAACATCGCCTCCGCGCGCGGCGGCACCCGGCCCCGGGTGCCCTCCTGCGCGGCGCGCGCCAACTGGGCGATCTCCCGGGGGTTCCCCAGCTCCGCCGCCAGGTGGCTCATCGACGCGGCGAGCACATAGCCGCCGTAGCCCCGGTCCCCGGCCGCCTGCGCGAGCCGCAGCGCCTGGATGTAGTACCGCTGGGCGAGCCCCGGTTCGCCCGTGTCGACGGCCATGTACCCGGCCAGCTCGGTCAGTCGGGCCACCGCGCCGAACAGCTCACGGCCGACCGCCTCCCGGTACGAGCCGGCCAGCATCCCCGAGACCACGCTGTCGAGGTAGTGGACCACCACCGGACGGACGTGCCCGCTGCCGAAGCGCCGGTCCAGATCGACGAGCGCCGCCGTCATCTCCCGTACCGCCGCCACGTCCGAGCGGCCGACCCGCGCCCCGGCCGCGCGCGCCACCTGCGCGTCCGCCCCGGTGATCAGCCAGTCCCTGCTGGGCTCCACGAGCGCCGAGGCGGCCACCGCGGACCCGGTCAGGAAGTCCCGGCGGCCCACGTCGCTCCGGTACAACTCGCAGACCTGCTCGATCGCGCCGAGCACCGTCGGCGCGAACTGGAGGCCGACGCCCGCCGCGAGGTTCCGGCCGTTGGCCATCCCCACCTCGTCGATCGTCACCGTGCGCCCCAGCTTGCGGCCGATGGCCTCGGCGATCACGCCGGGCGCCCGGCCGCGCGGCTGCTGCCCGCGCAGCCAGCGCGCCACCGAGGTCTTGTCGTACCGCAGGTCGAGGCCGCGCTCCGCGCCGACCATGTTGACCCTGCGGGCGAGGCCGGCGTTGGAACACGACGCCTCCTGGATGAGCGCCTGGAGCCGTTCGTTGGGCTGTCGCGGCACGAGTGGCCTGGCTGCCATGGATGGAACCCCCAGACGGGACAGGTACGGACACGGAGTGAT
Organism: Streptomyces sp. NPDC085460; assembly: GCF_044541975.1. Classification (NCBI taxonomy): domain Bacteria; kingdom Bacillati; phylum Actinomycetota; class Actinomycetes; order Kitasatosporales; family Streptomycetaceae; genus Streptomyces; species Streptomyces sp. NPDC085460. The sequence continues at coordinate 45,890 of NZ_JBITTO010000002.1, read as the reverse complement.
CACTGCCCTGCGGATATCCGGTCAATGCCGATGTGAACACGCGAAACCGGACACGTCGGTCGACGGCCCGCGGAACCCCGTCCCGCCCCCGTCCCGTGTCCGCCCCCGCCCTCTTCCGTACCCGTCTCCCGCTCCCCGGTCCCCCGCGCGCCCCCGCGCGTGCACCCATGCGCCCCGCATGCAGGATCGATGCCTCACTCCCGGCGCCGCCGCGCCCGTAACCCCAGGTGACGGGCGCAGTTGTCTTCACCGTGGATGAGACCATCGGAGTCACGACGGAAGCCGCGCAGATCCCCCAGCAGCGAGGCGAGCAGCTGCTCGACAGCGCCGTGCGGTACGCGGAAGAGAGGCACTGGGACGTGTTCCCGGGGACTTGGCTGGAAGCCGTCGACGGCCGGGAGCACTGCTCCTGCGGCACCGCCGACTGCCCCCTGCCCGGCGCCCACGCCGTGAAGCCCGACTGGGCGACCCTCGCGACCGGGAGCGCGGTCGGCGCCCGCCGCATGTGGTCGAAGCAGCCGAAGTCGTCGATCCTCCTCCCCACCGGCCGCACCTTCGACGCGATCGAGGTCCCCGAGGCGGCCGGATTCCTGGCGCTCGCCCGGATGGAGCGCATGGAGCTCACGCTGGGCCCCGTGACCTGCACCCCGGACCGGCGGATGTTCTTCTTCGTGCTGCCCGGCGCCTCCGCCAAGGTGCCCGATCTGATCCGCAAGCTCGGCTGGGCGCCGGCCTCGCTCGACCTCGCCACGCGCGGGGAGGGCCACTACGTGGCGGCGCCGCCCACCCGGATCGGCGGCCGGGGCGCGGTGCAGTGGGCCCGGCGGCCCACCCCGGCCAACCGCTGGCTGCCGGACGCGGAGGAGCTCATCAGCGCGCTCGCGTACGCGTGCGGGCGCGAGGCGGCCGAATCGCGGGCCCGCCGTCAGTGACCTGGGGTTTTCCCCGTCCCGCCCCTTAGGGTGGCCGAAATGGCGCCAACAGCGCCGCACGGGGACCACCGAAGGGTTGACGGACCATGCCTGACCAGGCATCAGACGGAACGTTCGAACCGACGGGCGCCGCACCGGAATCATCCGGGGCGGCGCCCGCGGTGCACGTGGAGGGGGTGTGGAAGCGGTTCGGCCAGCAGGTCGCGGTGCACGGCATCGATCTGGTGCTGCCGGCGGGGAAGTTCATCGGGCTCGTCGGACCGAACGGCGCCGGCAAGACCACCACCCTCTCCATGATCACGGGCCTGCTGCGGCCCGACTCCGGCCGGATCCGGGTGGCCGGCCACGACGTGTGGGACGACCCCGAGTCGGTGGCGGCGGTGAAGGCCCGGATCGGGATCCTGCCGGAAGGGCTGCGCCTCTTCGAACGGCTCTCGGGCCGTGAACTCCTGGCGTTCAGCGGACGGCTGCGGGGGCTGCCCGGCGACGAGGTCGACAAGCGGGCCACCCAGCTGCTCGACGTACTGGACCTGGCCGGATCGCAGCACAAGCTCGTCGTCGACTACTCGACCGGCATGCGGAAGAAGATCGGGCTCGCGGCGGCGCTGCTCCACAACCCCGACGTGCTCTTCCTCGACGAGCCCTTCGAAGGCGTGGACCCGGTGTCCGCGCAGACCATCCGGGGCGTCCTGGAGCGGTACACGGCCTCCGGGGCGACCGTCGTCTTCTCCAGCCATGTGATGGAGCTGGTGGAGTCGCTGTGCGACTGGGTCGCGGTGATGGCCGGCGGCCGGATCCGGGCGCAGGGTCCGCTGACGGAGGTGAAGGGGGACGCGGCCACCCTCCAGGAGGCGTTCCTGGAGCTGGTCGGCGCGAACGGGCGGGCCGCCGCCGGAGATTCGCTCGACTGGCTGGGCGGCAAGGGCGAGACGCGATGACGGCGCCGGTGACGGGTGCCGCCGCGGCCCCGGCGGCCCCCGCCCAGGTCTCACTCACCCCGGTCTTCGTACGCCTCAAGCTGTCGCTGATGCGGAACGGGCTGCGGCAGTCCAGCGGGCGCACGGCCGCATTCGTGGCCTCCCTGGTGGTGGTGCTGCTGATCGCCGCCTTCATGGTGCTCGGATTCCTGCTGCTGCGGGGGCACGCGGCGGCCGGGGCGATCTCGGTGCTCGCGGTCGCGGTCTTCGCGCTGGGCTGGGCGGTGATGCCGCTGTTCCTGCCCAGCGGCGACGAGACGCTGGACCCCTCGCGCCTGGTGATGCTGCCGCTGCGGCCGGAGCCGCTGGTACGGGCCCTGCTCGTGTCCTCCCTGGTCGGCACCGGGCCGCTCTTCACGCTCTGTCTGGCCTTCGGGGCGGCCGTCGCCGTGACCCACGGCGCCGCGGCGACGGTGACCGCGGTCCTCGCGGTGCCGCTGATCCTGCTGGTGTGCGTGGCGCTGTCGCGGGCGATCGCGACGGCGAACGTACGGCTGCTGACCTCCCGCAAGGGCCGTGACATGGCACTGCTGAGCGGTCTGGTGATCGCCCTGGGCATCCAGGCCGTCAACTTCGGCGCCCAGGCGCTGGGCCGCGCGAAGGACCTGTCGGCGCTCGACACGGTCGCGTCGGTCGTGGGCTGGCTGCCCGCGGCCTCCGCCGCGGCGGCGGTGAAGTCGGCGTCCGACGGGGACCTCGTGCTCGCCGCGGCGCGGCTCGCGGTCTCGGCGGCGGCGGTCGTGGCCCTGCTGTGGTGGTGGCGCCGGAGCCTCGTACGGCTCATGGTCGAGCCGGACGGCTCGACCATCGGCGCGGCACCCGACACCGTCAAGGACCCGGCGGCGGGGCGCGGGCTGCTGGCCCGGCTGCTCCCCGGCGGCCGTACCGGCGCGGTGATGGAACGGTGCTTCCGCTACGTCTGGCGCGACCCGAAGACGAAGGCGTCGTGGGTGACGGCGCTGGCGATCGGCGCGCTGGTGCCGGTCTTCAACGCCTTCCAGGAGGCCGGTTCCGTCTACTGGGCCTGCTTCGCCTCCGGCATGCTCGGCATGCAGATGTTCAACCAGTTCGGGCAGGACTCGTCGGCGTTCTGGATGGTGTCGCAGACGATCGCGTCACCGGCGGACGCGTTCGCGGAGCTGCGGGACCGGGCGTACGTGATCCTCGCCGTCACCGTGCCGTACACGGCTGTCGTCGCCGTGGTGACGGGCCTGATCGCCGGAGGCTGGTCGCAGCTCCCGGAGGTCTTCGGCCTGGCGTTCGCGCTGCTGGGCGCGATGCTGGCGCTCGGCGTGGTCGCCTCGGTCCGGTACCCGTACGGCATCCCGCAGGACTCGCACCGCAACGTGGCCCCGGGCCAGGGCGGGATGGCGGTCGCCGCGATCTTCGGCGGCATGTTCGCGGGCCCGGTCCTCTGCGCCCCGCTGATCGCCCTGCTGATCTGGCTGCGGGTCAGCGACCAGCACGCCCTGCTGTGGCTGCTGCTGCCGCTGGGCGTGACGTACGGCGCGCTGCTGCTCTGGGGGGCCCTGAGGCTCATGTCGGGCCGCATGTACCGGCGCCTGCCGGAGATCCTGACGGCGGTCAGCAAGGGCTGACGGGACGGTGACGGAAAGGGGCCGTCCGGCGCGGTTACGCGCCGGACGGCCCTTTCGTGTCGGCGCTCTCCGCCCGGGGTCAGCGGAAGGTGTGGGTGACGGTGATCGGGCCGACGATGTGGGCGTTGAAGTCGTCCAGCTCCTCGGCGGGGACCCACAGCTCCAGGATGGTGCGGCCGCCGGCCTGCCGGACGGGGTAGCGGGCGAGGAAGGCGGTGTCGACCTCGAAGCGGGTGACGTGGCCGACGCCGCTGTGCTTCACGTTCCAGTCGCGGGCGATGCGGATCGCGTAGTCCTCGTTCAGCACCGGATAGAAGATCGGCTGCTCGGGCAGGCGGGGCGGCCAGGCGCGCCAGTCCAGCGCGCGGACCAGGGCGAGCTCCTCCGGGCCGGTGGGGCGCCAGAGGGTCGTCGTCGGTCGCTGCGGCTCGCGCTGAGGCTGGGGGGTGGTCATGGCCGCGAACGTATCGGGGGCGGGAACGCGGCGGCCATGGGTTTTCCACAGGGGGTTGTCCACAGGGGTGTCGGGGGGCGCGGGGTGGGAGTCATGATGCGGGGGAGGGTTCGGGCGGCGATGGGGGTGGTTCGCGTGGGGTTCTTCGGGCGGCGGAAGCGGAAGGGCGTGGAGGGGCAGCCGGCGGCACGGGGTCCTCGGGGGGACGCCGTCGGCGCGGGCCCGGGGATGACGGACGCGGAACGGGAGCGGCTGACGCGGCTCACGCAGGAGGCGTACGAACAGGGGGTCGCGCATCAGGTGCTGCCGAGCCGGGCGGAGGCGGCGCTGGAGGCGTTCGACCGCTCGGCGCGGCATCTGGACGAGCTGGTCCGGGCGGCGCCCGACGACCCGCAGCTGTGGCACATGCGGGGCGCGCTGCTCTACTCGCGGGCCTCGACACGGCTGGCGCTGGGGCAGTCCGAGGAGGCGGTGGCGGACCTCGGGGCGTGTGTGGACGCGTACGGGCGGAGCGGCCTGCCGAACGCCCCGCTGCTCGCGGCGGACGCGCTCATACGCCGGGCGCGGGCGTACGGGGAGGCCGGGCGCCCGCTGGCGGCGCTCACGGACGTGGACCGGGCGATCGGCGCCTACGTGGCGGCGGGCGCGTACGAGTCGCCGCATCCGCTGCTTCCGGACTTCGCGCGGGTCCTGGCGCTGGCGTCCGTGGTGCACCTGAAGGTCGGGGACGCGGACCAGGCACTGGCCTGTGCCCGGCAGTCGCTGGCCCGCTACAAGGACCTGACGGGGCAGCGGGGCGGCCTCGGCCGTGAGGAGGCCGGGTACATGGCGGACGCGGCCGGCGACACCGCCTCCCGCCTGGAGGCGGCCCGGGGCAACTGGGAGACGGCCCTCGGGGTCGACCTGGTGGTGCGGGAGGCCGCCGAGGCGGGCGTCGGCGGGCTCGGGCGGGCGCTGGCCCGGGAAGGGGTGCACCTGCGGCTCGCCGGCCGGGTACGACAGGCCGCACCCCTGCTGGCCCGGGCCGACGAGCTGGAACCCGGGGCGGTGGACCGGGAGGAGGAAGTCGCCGCGCTGCCGCTGCCCCCGTCACTGGCCGAGGCACTCCTGGCGGGCGAGGACCTGCTGCGCGAGCGCCGGGACGCGCCGGTCTCGCCCGGTGAACTGGCGCGACTCCGAGAGGAGTTGACCGGACACGAGTCGTACTCGTCCTCGGTGCGGGTCCGGATGGGCTCGACGTTCGCCCCGAAGGCGGCCGTCCTGGCGCGGGCGGCGGATCTGCTGCTGCGGGAGGGCCGGGTCGCGGAGGCGTGGCGGATCGCCCTGGAGACCCACCTCATATGCGACTCGATCGTCCACCGCGCGGGCGACGCGGCGCCGGCCCTGCTGCCGCACCTGGCCGGGCCATGGGGCGACGCCCTGGAGGTGGCCTCCCGGGCGGCCGTCACCGCGGACCGGGACACCTTCGCCGCGGACGTGTCGACCGCCGCGGCGAACCTGCGCACCGCGCTGGCGCAGGCCCCGGCTGTGGACTGAGGGGGCAGGGGAAACGAGGGGGGGAGGGGGAGGGGGAAGGGGGGGGTCGGGGGGGGCGGGGGCGGCGGGGCGGAGGGGGGCGGGGCGGGGGGCTAGGAGGCCAGGGTGGTGGCTTGCTTCTGCCGGGCGTCGTAGTCGGCGCGGGCGCGGGCGATCTCGTGCTCGTGGTTCTCGGTCCAGTCGACGAGGGCCTGGATGGTGGTGTGGAGGGACGCGCCCAGCGGGGTGAGGGCGTACTCGACGCGGGGCGGGACCACGGGGTGGACCGTGCGGCTGACCAGGCCGTCCCGTTCGAGCTGGCGGAGGGTCACGGTCAGCATGCGCTGGCTGACGCCCTCGATGCGGCGGCGGAGTTCGGAGAAGCGGAGCGGCTGGCGGTCGAGGTGGGCGATGGCCAGCAGTGACCACTTGTCCGCGACGCGGTCGAGGATGTGGCGCACCTCGCACCCCTCGCGGGTGTCCCACTGGAGAACCCCGTAGTCCTGCTCGGTTCCCGCGCAGTAACCAGGTGACGTGAAAGTGCGTTCTTCCATGCCTCCCCAGGCTGCCGGATGATTTCGGTGACGACAAGCGGGAACCGGCCTCCCTTTCCGTGACCCTCCGTCAACCGCTCTGTCCCCACGTGGACTTCAAGGGACCTCCACGCGCGCGGACCAAGAATGCGGAGCGTTCCGCACCACCATTCCTTCGCCGACAGGGGCTTTTCCATGTCCGCATCACCGACCTTTCCCGGCAGAAGTACCGACCGCATGAGCGGGCGCGCGTGGGGCGTGCTCCTCGTGCTGTGCGGCGCGATCTTCCTCGAAGGCATCGACGTCGCCATGCTGAACGTGGCGCTGCCCTCGATCCGCGAGGACCTGGGCCTGTCCACCGGCACGCTCCAGTGGGTGATGAGCGCCTACGTCCTCGGCTACGGCGGCTTCATGCTGCTGGGCGGCCGGGCCGCCGACCTCTTCGGGCGCCGGCGGATGTTCGTGTTCTGGCTCGTGGTCTTCCTGCTCTTCTCCGGCCTCGGCGGCTTCGCCACCGAGGGGTGGATGCTGATCGTCGCCCGGTTCGTGACCGGTGTCGCCGCCGCGTTCATGACCCCGGCGGGCCTGTCGATCATCACGACCGGCTTCGAGGAGGGCCCGCAGCGCAACAAGGCCCTGCTCTTCTACTCCGGCACGGCGGCCGGCGGCTTCTCCGTCGGCCTGGTCGTGGGCGGTCTGCTGGCCGCCGTCGACTGGCGGTGGGTGTTCTTCGCGCCCGTCGTCCTGTCCCTGGTCATCCTGATCGCCGCGGTCGCGCTCATCCCGAGGTCACCGCGACCGGACCGGACCGGTCAGAGCGTCGACCTGGCCGGCGCGCTCAGCGTCACCGCCGCCATCCTGCTGCTCGTCTTCGGTGTCGAGCGCGCCTCGCACGTCCCCGCCGTGTGGACCGTCGGCACGATCGCCGCGAGCCTCGCCCTCTTCCTCGTCTTCGCCGCCGTCGAGCGCAGGTCCGCCTCTCCCCTGGTCCGCCTGGGCATCTTCCGCTCCGACAGCCTGGTCCGCGCCAACCTGGCGGGGCTGCTCTTCGCCGCGGGCTTCTTCGGCTTCCAGTTCATCGCGGTGCTCTACCTCCAGGAGCTGCGCGGCTGGTCGACCCTCCAGACGAGCTTCGCCCTGATCGTCATCGGCGTGGACGCGATCCTCTCGCCGACCCTCACCCCCCGCCTCGTGGCGCGGTTCGGCAACGCCCGGGTCATCTTCGGCGGACTGCTCCTGGCCTCCCTCGCATACGCGCTCTTCCTGCCGGTGGGCGCGGACTGGACGTACCTGGCGATGTTCCCGAGCCTGATCATCCTGGGTCTGGCCTTCTCCCTCGCGTACGGTCCGCTGACGATCGTCGCGACGGAGGGCATCGCGGAGGAGGAGCAGGGCGTGGCCGGCGGACTGCTGTACACGTCCTTCCAGTTCGGCGCCGCGCTCGGCCTGTCCGCCGTGACCGCCGTCAACATCGCGGCCACCGACCCCGCCTCGCCGACGGGGCTCCTCGACGGCTACCGGGCCGCCCTCGTCGTCCCGCTGGCCGCCGCCCTGGTCGCCGCCGCCGTCAGCGCCTTCGGACTGCGGAGCCGGCGGGGCGGGACGCCGGTCGCCTCGGGCGCCCCGGAGACCTCCGTCCCGGCGGAGACGGCGGCGCGATGACGGCGCCCGGAGAGCGGGGAGTACCGCGGACACCGGAAGTCCCGCGGGCACTGGAAGGCCCGCGGACACCGGAAGCCCCGCAGGCACTGGAAGGAGAGACGGCATGGCCGCCACCCCGGTGAAGAGCTTCGCGGAGATCGAGCGGCAGTTCTTCGGCTACGTCCGGTCCATCGTCTACGCCACCATGGTCACCGTGGACAGCAGGTCACGCCCCCGGGCCCGGGTCCTGCTGCCCGTGTGGGAACTGGTCGACGGCAGGCCCGTCGGCTGGCTGGCCGTCCACCGGACGCCGGTCAAGGCCGCGCACCTCGCCCGCAACCCGCACACCACCTACGCCTACTGGAGCCCCCGCCAGAACGCCGTCTTCGTCGACAGCGTCACCACCTGGGCCGAGGACCCCGAGGTGAAGCGGTACGCGTGGGAGCTGTACCGCGAGGGCAGCCCGGAGGGCGTCGGATACGACCCGATCCGCTACTGGCCGGGCGGCCCGGAGGATCCGGGGTACCACGTGCTGCGGATCGATCCGTGGCGGGTTCAGGTGGTGCGCGGGACGGACCTGCGCAGCCACATCTGGACCGGGGAACCGGCCCGGACCGCGGGATAGGGTACGGACGAGGTCGAGGGAGGCAGGACCGTGGCGCAGCAGGAACGGGCGATCCGTACCCGGAGGATCATCCTGGAGACGGCGGCCGCGATCTTCGACGAACGCGGCTACAAGGCGACCACCATCGCCGAGGTCCTGGAGCGGGCCGACGTGACGAAGGGCGCGCTGTACTTCCACTTCCCCTCGAAGGGCGACCTCGCCCGGGGCGTCCTGGAGGGCGCGGTGACCACCGACGGCGTCCGCCCGCAGGAGGTGAAGCTCCAGGAGATCGTCGACATCCTGCTGCTGATGGCGGCCCGGCTGCCCCGCGAGCCGATGCTCAGCGCCGCGCTGCGGATGGCGATCGACCTGCCCTCCCGGCGTGAGTTCGGTACGGCCTGGCCGGACTGGATCGAGCTGCTCACGGCGACGCTCCAGGAGGCCAGGGCCCGCGGGGAGCTCCTGCCGCACGTCGTGGAGGCCGACACCGCCCGCATGCTCGTGTCCACCTGGACCGGCGTGCAGGTGGTGACGGAGGGCCTGCCCGCCCGCCGCGACCTGTCGGAGGAGATCGTCTGTCTGCTGCGGCACCTGCTGCCCGCCGTGGCGCGGCCCGAGGTCCTGGCCGGCCTGGAGGTCTCGCCGGCCCGGGCCGCGCGTCTCTACGAGGAGATGACGGCCCGGCGCGAGCCTCGTGCGGACGGCGAGTCCGGCGAGGGCGGCAAGTCCGGCGAGTCCCGCGAGGGCGGCGAGTCCCAAGACTCCCGGTAGGGCGGCGCGGCCCGTGAGGGTGGCTCCGGCGGGGTCGGCCGGCCCAGGAGCAGCCGGTGGAGCCGCTGGACGTCGGGTGACGGTGCGAGGCCCAGTTCGTCGCGGAGGACGCGGTGGAGCGCCCGGTACGCCTCCAGGGCCTCGGCCCGGCGACCGGCCAGGCGCAGGGCGTCGATCAGCTGGGCGTGGAACCACTCGTTGAGCGGGTGGTCGTGGACCAGGGTCCGCAGGACGGGGACGAGTTCGCGGAGCCGGCCGAGCCGCCGCATCGCGTCGACCCGCAGTTCGAACGCCCTGATCCGCAGCTCTTCCAGGTGCACGGTCCTCCCGGCCAGGACGGGCCCCGTGGGGACGCCGGAGAGCACGGGCCCGCGCCAGAGGGCGAGCGCCCGGTCGAGCGTCGCGACCGCCTCCTCCGCGCGCCCCGCGTGGAGTTCCTCCCGCCCCCGGGCGACGAGCCGCCCGAAGACGGCGGCGTCGACGGACGTCTCGTCGGCGCGCAGGGTGTAGCCGCCGAATCCGGTGGTGAGCGCGGAGGGACCGCCGTCGTCCTCCTGTCCCCGCGTCAGGGCCCTCCGCGCGTGGTGCACATAGGTCTGCACGGTGTTGAGGGCGGAGCGGGGCGGGTCGTGGTGCCACAGCTCCCGGATGAGGGTGCCGGGGGTGACGAGGTCCCCGGCGGGCGTGAGGAGCACGGCGAGGACCTGGGCGACCTTGGGCGACGGCGGCGGGAGGACCCGGCCGTCGTCGGTGACGATCCGGAACGGGCCGATGAGGTGGAACCTCATGACGCACTCTCCTTCCGACGGTTCCAACGGTTCCGACGATTCCGCCAGTTCCGACGATTCCGACGATTCCGACGGCCGCCGGGACCGCTCAGAAAATAAAACCACATGTGTGGTTTGTTTTGGAGGGCTGAGGCGTGCGGCTTCCGTCCGCCCGGCGTCAGCGTGCCGGGCCGGACCCGGATGCGGGGTCGTCGATCCGGGCGCGGAGCCAGGCCGGGTCGGGGTTGGTGTGGTGACGGCCGGCCAGGAGGACGGTGGGGACGGTCTCGTTGCCGTCGTTCGCCGCGCGGACGGCGGCCGCTCCCTCGGGGTCGCGCCAGATGTTCACCCAGTGGGCGCGGTGGGCCCGGCCGGCGAGGCGGAGGCGGAGGCGCAGGCAGAACACGCAGCCGGGACGCCAGTAGACGACCGGCCGGCCGTCGGCCTCGCTGCGGCGCAAAGCCTCCGCGGAGGTGACCGACCTCGGGAAGACGAGCGGGGAGGCGACGGCGGCGAGGAGCAGGAACGCCACCAGGAGGACCAGCCCGGCCACCGGGCTGCCGTCCGCCGCGCGGCTTCCCGCGGCGAGCAGCCCGGCGAGGGCCAGGAGGATCGGCGTCAGCCAGGCGCGTGTCACCGGGCCAGGCTAGCCGTCCCGGCGCGGGGGTGGCGGGCGCGGACGGCGTCGATGCAGGTGTCCCTGGACGTCGGGCCGCCGAAGCGGAGGCGGTCGTAGTCGGTGAAGTCGGGTTCCAGCGCGTCGAGTTCGTCGACGAGTGCGTGGAGCCGGGCGGTCCAGTCCGCCGAGCCGGCGTCCGCCGCGTGCTCCGCCGAGCCGATCGCGTCCGTCAGGCGCTCCTTGCGCCGGATCGTCTCGGGCGTGACCTCGCGCAGGCAGACGTACTGCCCGCTGAGGTACGCGTCCCACTCCCGCCGGCCGGCGAGCGCGTCCTCCCAGTGCGCGGTGAACCACGCTTCGAGGTGCTCGGTCCCGCCGGCGCGCTCGGCGAGCGCGAACAGGTCGCCCGGCACCATCTCCGCGCCGTCGGAACGCAGGTACCCGGGGAGCGGCAGCCTCCGCGCCAGCATCAGCCGCCGGACCTCGTCGGCCTCGCGGCCCCGGGCGGCGCACAGTTCGTCCAGCGGGACGAACTGCGCGCTGACGTAGGCGTCGTCGGCGGCGGACATCGGATGGTCGCCGTTCACCTCACGAAACCGTTCGGCGACGCGCCGCCGCAAGGTGCTCTCGGGGGTGGTGTCCGGCGCGTTCTCCCTCGTGTTCTGCTGCATCGCGGCCTCCCGGCGTCCGGCGCGCGAGCCTCTCCCGCGCGGGGTTCCCCACGCTAGGCGCCGGACGGTTCGGCCGACGCCGAACCGTCGACGGCGACGTACCCCAGGGCGGCTCGCCGGGTCAGAACGCGCCGTTGAGGTCGTTCCAGTCCGCGTAGGGGGCCGCCGCTCCCGGCTGGAAGCCGGGGGTGGGCTTGCCCAGGTACGTGGTCTGCACGCCGTCGCGGGTGATCGCGACGAGGTCGTGGTGGCCGTCCGCGCTGCGGTCGCCGACCGCGAGGAAGGAGGCCATGCCGCCCCATCCGCCGCCGATGAGGACGCGGGAGCCGAGGGCGGACGCCTTGCCCGGGTACAGCCACAGCTTGCCCGTGGACGCCTCGCGGGCGAGGAGGTCGGCCTTGCCGTCCTTGGTCATGTCGCCGAAGCCGACCAGGGCGTTCATGCTGTTCCAGCCGCCGGTGCCGAGCGCCTTGCGGGCACCGAGCGCGCCGGAGGCCGTACCGGGGTACAGCCACAGCTTGCCCGTGGACTTCTCGACGGCGAGGAGGTCGGAGCGGTGGTCGCCGGTCAGGTCGCCGAAGGCGGTGAGCTGGGTCATGGCGTTCCAGCCGCCCGTGCCGATCAGCTTGCGGGCGCCGAGGGAGCCGGTGCCCGTGCCCGGGTACAGGTACAGCTTGCCGGTGGACGCCTCGCGGGCGATCACGTCCTCCTTGCCGTCGCCGGTGAGGTCGCCGTGCCGGGTGAGGGCGTTCATGGCGTTCCAGCCGCCGGCGCCGGCGAGCCTGCCGGTGCCGTCGCCGGGGAGGAACCACAGGCGGCCGGCCTTGTCGCGGACGAGGACGTCGGCGGTGTCGTCGGCGTTCAGGTCGCCGAAGCCGGCGCCGGTCGTCGCCTTCTCCGCGTACCACTCCGGGTAGGCGGCGAGGCCGGTGCACTCGCGCTCGGTGGCGACGAGCCGGAGCGAGCTGATGGTGGTGCTGCCCGCGCCGCCCCACTCGGTGCCGGAGGGGTTCGGGTCGATCTGCCAGACGTCGCCGTCGTACCCGTGGTTCGGGTCGTCGTGGAGGCAGGCGAACCTGGTGGTGCGGTTGGAGACCGTGCGGAACGCGTTGTCCCAGCTGCCGAGCGTGGCCGCGTCGACCTTGGTCCTGAACATCTCGCCGGTGGCGCTGTCCGTCTTCCAGGCGCAGAAGTAGCCCGCCGGGCAGTCGGCGGGCGCCGCCTGGGCGGGGGCCGTGGCGCCCGCGAGGGCGCCGAGGGTGGTGAGGGCGGTGAGGCCGAGGGCGGTGGCCGTGGCGGCCAGGCGTCGGCGCGGGGATATGGGCATGCGTTTCCTCCGGTGTGCGGCGCGGAGCCGGGGTCCTCCGCTCGACGCGCCGTGGCACGGAAATGTACCCCGCGGGGTGGCGGGGTACGTTCCGGGGTCCTGCGCGAAGCGGCGGTGCGTCAGAAGACGGTGCTCATGTCAGACCAGTCGTGGTCGAGCGTCCAACCGGAGTGGAAGCTGCCGTTCCCTCTGCCCTGGTACACCAGCACACAGCCCGCGGCGTTGCACTCGTCGCTCCTGAAGCGGCTGTTGGAGATCGCCACGAAGTCGTTGTAGCCGTCGTAACCGTGGTCGCCGACCGCGACGAGCGACGTCATCGCGTTCCAGCCGCCGCCGAGGAGGGTACGGGCGCCGAGGCCGCCGGCCTTGCCCCGGTAGAGCCAGAGCTGCCCGGTGGACGGCTGCCGGGCGACGAGGTCGGCGCGGCCGTCGCCGGTGACGTCGCCGGTGGCGGTGAGGGCGTCCATGGAGGTCCAGCCGCCGGTGCCGATGAGCTTGCGGGCGCCGAGCTTGCCGGAGGACGTACCCGTGCCCGGGTAGAGCCACAGCTTGCCGGTGGACTTCTCGACGGCGAGGAGGTCGGAGCGGTTGTCGCCGGTCAGGTCGCCGAAGGCGGTGATGCGGGTCAGCGAGTTCCAGCCGCCCGTGCCGATGAGCTTGCGGGCGCCGAGGGAGCCGGTACCCGTGCCCGGGTAGAGCCACAGCCTGCCGGTGGACGCCTCGCGGGCGATCACGTCCTCCTTGCCGTCGCCGGTGAGGTCGCCGTGCCGGGTGAGGGCGTTCATGGCGTGCCAGCCGCCGCCGATCAGCTTGCCGTCGCCGTCACCGGGGAGCCACCAGAGGCGGCCGACCTTGTCGCGGGCGAGGAGGTCGGCCTCGTCGTCGCCGTCGAGATTGGCGAAGGAGGACCGAGGGCCGCCCACCGGCTCCGCGTGCCAGGTCGGGTACGCGGGCCCGTAGCACTCCCGCTCCGTGGGGACGAACTTGATCGAGCTCAGCGAGCCGATGCCCGGGCCGCCCCATTCGCCGGTCGGCTCGTAGGGCGCCCGCGTGCTCATGCTCCAGTACGAGGTCCGATAGGCGGGCTCGTCGTACAGGCACGCCCACTGGGTGCTGCGGTTGACGACCGACTGGATCTGGCCGTCCCAGGAGCCGAGCGAGGACAGGCTCTTGTTCGTCTTGAACATCGGGCCGGTGGCGTGCGGCGACTTCCAGCCGCAGAAGTAGCCCTTCGGGCAGTCCTCGGGCGCGGCCTGCGCGGGGGCGGCGGCGGGGCCGAGGGCCGTGAAGGCGGTGAGTGCGGTGAGCACGGCGAGGCCGAGCGCCGCGGACCTGGTGGTACGGGCCTTGGCGCCGGCGCCGGCGTCGCTCTTGGCCTGGACGTCGGGTCGCGCCGCCGCGCGGCGGCGCAGCCTGGACTGCAGTGACATGGTGCGGTTCCCCTCCGAGTGCGGCGCGGAGCCTAGCCCTTGGGGGCTTCCTTCTCGACGCGCCGTGGAAGGGAAGATACAACGGGGGCGAGGTGGGGCGGAGGTGGCCCCCGGGCTGGGTGGGGTTGAAGGGATCCCGGGCTGGGTGGGTTGAGCGGGTCCCGGGGTGGGCGGGGTTGAAGGGTCCCGGGCTGGGGGGGGTGAGGGGGTCCGGGGCTGGGGGGTTGAGCGGATCCCGGGGTGGGCGGGGTTGAGCGGATCCCGGGCGCGCGTGGGGGCGGAAGGGGTGCCCGGCCGCCCGCGTGGGGCGGAGGGGGTGCCGGCCGTCCGTGCGGGGCGGAGGGGGTGCCGGCCGTCCGTGCGGGGCGAAGGGAGCCCGCCGCCCGCGCGGGGCGAAGGGAGCCCGCCGCCCGCGCGGGGCGAAGGGAGCCCGCCGCCCGCGTGGGCCGGAGGGGCCGCCCGCGTGGGGCGGAGGGGGCCCGGCCGCCCGCGTGGAGCGGAGGGGGCCCGGCCGCCCGCGTGGGGCGGAGGGGGCCCGGCCGCCCGCGTGAGACGGGCCGGGGCCCGGTCCTCTTGGCGACGGGCCGGGATTTACGCCTCTCCCTCGCCGTGACGGATCTGCCGGAAGATCAGAGCCGCGCCGAAGGCCGCTTCCGCCGGGACGAACAGCTCTCCCCTGGCCGTCTCGCGCACGGGCAGCCCGTTCTCCGCCAGGAGCCCGCGCACCCGGGCGAGGTCGGGGACGGTGACGGTGGAGGCGACGAGCGCCGGGAGCGCGGGAGGGACCTCACCCGGCAGCAGGTCCGCGAGACCGGCCTCGGTCAGGAGGGTGACCGGCCCCTCGGGGAGGACCGGGTGGCCCAGGTAGCGCTCGTACCGCTCGCGTACGAGGGGGAGTTGTCCGTCCGGTACGCACAGCACCGCCTCGACGAGGTCCTGGGCGCCGTTTGGGGTGGTCGAGCGGCCGGGCGGGCCGGAACTCCGGGTCCAGGTCGGCGACGACGCCGACGCGGCCTTCCGGTGCGCCGTCGATCTCCAGGTAGCGGACGGGTTCCGTGCGCACGCCGTCGGGGGTCTCGACCGGTCGGCCGACGGTGTTCACGCCGCCGTGTCCGACGCCGGCGGCGGTGAGCCGGTCCGCGGCGGCGTCGACGTCCGGCGACGAGAACATCAGGATGTGAAGTCCTTCGAAGCGGTCGCGCCATCCGGCGAGCCGGGCGCTGGTCTCCTCGATCCGGGACATGACCAGGGGCAGCGTCTCCGGGGGTGCCTGGAGGGGGACGATCCGCGCGTCGGGCGGCAGCCCCTCCGTCGCCCCGGGCTTCAGCGGGGTCACCAGCTCGACGAAGCCGCGCGCGAGATCGGCGTGGGTGTTCGCCGCCCCGAACGGCTCCGGGGCGACGCCCTCCCGGGGCGCCAGGGCGGGCACGGCGGGCGGCCCGACGTGGAAACCGAGCCGCCGGTAGAGCGCCATCGCCCGCGCCATGTCGCTGACGACGTGGCCGACGTGATGTAAGCGTGTGAGGTCGTGAGACATGAGGCCACGGTAGGCCGGGGGCAGGGGCCCGGGGCCGGAGACGGGCCAGGGGCAGGGGCCAGGGCCAGAGCCGGGCCGGGGCAGGGGCCAGGGCCAGGGCTGGGCCGGGGCCGGGGGCCAGGGCCGAAGCCCGAGGCCGGGGGCCGGGGCCAGGGCCGGGCCCGAAGCCCAAGGCCGGGGGCCGGGGGCCGGGGGCCGGAGGCAGGGTCAGGGGCCGGGGGCCGGGGTCAGGGGCCGGAGGCAGGGTCAGGGGCCAGGGCCAGGGAGCCAGGGCCAGGGCCGGGCCGGGGCCAGGGCCGGGCCGAGGCCGGGGCCGGGGCCCGAGGCCGGGGCCGGGGCCCGAGGCCGGGGCCGGGGCCCGAGGCCGGGGCCGGGGCCCGAGGCCGGGGCCGGGGCCCGAGGCCGGGGCCCGAGGCCGGGGCCCGAGGCCGGGGCCCGAGGCCGGGGCCCGAGGCCGGGGCCGGGGCCAGGGCCCGAGACCGGGGCCGGGGCCCGAGACCGGGGCCCGAGGCCAGGGCCGGGGCCCGAGGCCAGGGCCGAGGCCCGAGGCCAGGGCCGAGGCCAGGGGCACGGTCAGGGGTCAGGGGCCCGGGGTCAGGGCCCGGGGTCAGGGGCCGGGGGCAGAGGCCCGAGGTCAGAGGCCCGGGACCCGGGTCAGAGGCCCGGGATCAGAGGCCCGCGGCCCGGGGTCAGGGGGCAGAGCGCGGAGTCAGGGGCCCGGGGTCAAGGTGGCGGTGAGGAAGGGGGTTACCGCTGCTGCCCAGGCTTGGGGGTGGGTGTAGTGGAGGAGGTGGCCGGCGTCGGGGATCTCGGCGTACGCGCCGTGCGGGAGGACGCGGACCATCTCCTGCGCTTCGGCGCGGCCCAGTTCACCGTCGAGGCCGCGGACGACGAGGGTCGGGCAGCGGACCTGGGCCAGGGAGTCCCAGTGGGCGTCGTGGACCCAGGTCTCGCGGGAGGTGAGCATCTGGTCCGGGTCGAAGACGGGGTGCCAGCCGTCCGCCCGCTCGGCCATCACCTCGGCGAAGAACGCGCCCCGCGCCGGGTTCGGCGCCTCCACCCACGGGTCGTCCGCGCCGAACCAGCGGTGCACGGCGTCCAGCGTCGGGAAGGGCGCCGGCCAGCCTCGGAACCAGTCCTGCCAGGCCCGCTGCGAGGCCGCGCCGAGCGCGGAGGCCCGCATGTCGCAGATGACCAGGGCCCGCACCAGGTCGGGGCGCTCGGCGGCGAGCTGCCAGGCCGTCAGCGCGCCCATGGAGTGGCCGACGAGGGTGACGGGGGCGAGTTCGAGCCGCTCGATGACGGCCGCCGCGTCCGCCACGTACGCCTCGCGCGTGAACGGGCCGCCGGGCGGCTTCTCGCTCGCCCCGTGGCCGCGCTGGTCGAGCGCGATCGTCCGGTGCCCGCCGGCGAGGAGCCCGGCCGCCGGGGCCCAGTGGGCCGCGTGGCCCATCAGGCCGTGGAGCAGTAAGACGGGGGCGCCGGAGGGGCGGGGCGGGGCGGCGCGGTCCTCCGGACCGGCGGAAGGCTGACGAGCGATGCTCACGGTGGCGGGGACCGTGCCCAGGGGCGGGGCCGTCGCGGCGGGGGCGCTTCGCTGCCCCGCGCTCGCCGCCGTGGCGTGCCGCGGGGCCGGGCGCGTGGTGGTGCGGTCCTCGGGGCCGGAGGCCGTACCGCCCTCGGCCGTGAATTCCCAGGCCGCCAGCCGGACGCCGTCGGCCCCGGTGACGTCGAGTCGTCGCGCCATGATCTGGCACCCCCTCTCTTCCCGTCGAACCCCGCCAGACTATCGAACCCACATTCGAAAATGCGCCTCTGCCGCGCAACACCCCTCGTTCGAGTGACAGGGCTCAAGGATTGGCGCGCGCGGCCGAGGGGAGATCTTCAACGGGAGGCGGACCGCTCGGGGAAAACGGTCCGAGGGGACCGACCTTGAGAGCTCGGGGCTCCAGGTCGGGACAGGGGAGGGCAGGCCCCGGCGCCGCGAGGCGCCGGGGCCCTCTGCCGTCCCTGACGCCCCGTCGGGCGCGGCTCCCGGGACGCGCGGCAGTCGGCGTACGGCCCCTGTCGCTCCCATGGCCCCACCCCTCCGCACATCACACAGCGCACGCACTTCGCTCCAGCCTGGCACGCCGAGGGCACGCGCGGGGCCATTCCGGCGTAAAACGGGGCGCACGCCCGATCCGTCGCCTCGCCGTGGCCCCTTCGTGACCGCCGGCCCCGTAACCGGCGCGGTGTCCCGCCGGTCGCGGCAGTCAAGGAGCAGGCAGAGAGCGGCCGTGCGGGACGGGGGTGCCGGCGGCCCGCCGGGGCGTCACCGTCGTCGGCACGCGCGTGTCGGCGGGGCCGCCGCACTCCCGCGTGTCCGGCCCCGCCGACGTACCGCTCCGCCGTCCCGGCGTTCCGCCGTCCCGGCGCTTCGCCTCCGTACCGCTCCGCCGTCCCGGCGCCCGCCGTCTCAGCGCTTCGCGACGAAGACGTGTGCCGCGACCTCCGCGTCCAGCTCCGCCGCCTCGCCGCTGGAACCGACGAGCACGCCGCCCGCCGACTCCGACACCGACACGACCGAGCCGGGCTGCACGCCCGCGCGCCGCAGCGTGTACATGAGCTGGGCGTCCGTCTGGATCGGCTCGCCGATGCGGCGGACGACGACCGTCTTGCCCTCGCTCGCGTCCAGGTCCGCGAGCGACACCATCGAGTCGTCGAGGAACGCCTCGGCCTCGGCCTTCTCGCCCAGCTCCTCAAGGCCCGGGATCGGGTTGCCGTACGGCGACTCCGTCGGGTGGCGCAGAAGCTCCAGGACGCGGCGCTCCACGGCCTCGCTCATCACGTGCTCCCAGCGGCACGCCTCCGCGTGGACCTGCTCCCACTCCAGGCCGATCACGTCGACGAGCAGGCACTCGGCGAGCCGGTGCTTGCGCATCACGCGGGTCGCGAGTCGGCGGCCCTCCTCGGTCAGCTCCAGGTGGCGGTCGCTCGCCACGGCGACCAGGCCGTCCCGCTCCATGCGGGCGACCGTCTGGCTCACCGTCGGTCCGCTCTGGTCGAGCCGCTCGGCGATCCGGGCACGCATCGGGACCACACCTTCCTCTTCCAGCTCCAGGATGGTGCGGAGATACATCTCCGTGGTGTCGATCAGTCCGGACATTCGTGCCCCTCGATGAGTCGTGCGCTGGCCCTGCACCAATTCTTGCGCATCCGGCCCGGAAGCGGGCGGCCCCCGCCCCCGAGCGGGAGAACTGGGGACACCGGGGCGGTAGAGGCAGTATTGACAGAGCAATGGTCCAGACCGCACCGTGATCGGCGACCTCGACGAGAAGGAGCCTCCTCACATGGGCGAGAGCAAGCTGGCCGGACAGTTCTTCGACGCCGCGATCGGTCTGCTTCAGGAGGTGCGTGACGGGGACTCCGCCGAGATCGCCGCCGCGGGCGCCGCCGTCGCCGAGGCCGTCGCGAACGGCAACCGGCTCTTCACCTTCGGCGCCGGGCACTCCTCGCTGCCCGCCCAGGACGTCGTCTACCGCGCGGGCGGCTTCGCCCTGATGAACCTGCTCGCCGTCCCCGGCGTGGTCGGCGTCGACGTGATGCCGGCGACGCTCGGCTCCGCCCTGGAGCGGGTCGACGGGCTGGCCGGTGCCGTCCTCGACTCCTCCCCCGCCGGCGCCGGCGACGTGCTCTTCATCATCTCGCTCTCCGGCCGCAACGCCCTGCCCGTCGAGATGGCCATGAACGCCCGCGCGCTCGGCCTCACCGTCGTCGGCGTCACCTCGGTGGCGTACGCGACGGAGACCAAGTCCCGGCACGTCTCGGGGACGTACCTCAAGGACCACTGCGACATCGTCCTCGACTCGCGGATCGCCGTCGGCGACGCGGAGCTGACCCACGAGGGCATCGAGGCGCCGTTCGCCCCCGCCTCCACGGTCGTCACCAGCGCCCTGATGCAGGCCACCATGGCCGCCGCCGCCGAGGAGCTGGTCCGGCGCGGCATCGAGCCGCCGCTGCTGCGCTCCGGGAACGTGGACGGCGGGCACGAGTGGAACGGCCGCGTGATGACCGAGTACGCGGACCGGATCTTCTACCGCCACTGACCCTGCCCGGGCGCCGGTCTGCGCCACTGACCCTGCCCGGGCGTCGGCCTGCGCCACCGACCCGGCTCAAGGGTCGGCCGGCGGGCCATCAGTGTGGGGGCGGTGCGTCCAGGGCCGCCGCCACGCGGGCCGCGACCGTCTCCGCGTACAGCGCGTCCTGGCGGTCGAAGCCGCCCCGGGCCGCCGTCCGCAGGAAGGTGAGGACGCCGACGGTACGGCCCCGGGACCGCAGCGCCGTGCACAGCGCGTGCGCGGTGTCCGCCGGCCAGTGCCGCTCCGCCGCCCACACCGCCGCGTCCCCGCCCACGTGCCCGCCCCCGTCCCCGCCCCCGCCCGCGCGCCGACACGCGTCCACCCGCACCGAACCCGCCCGGTCCCACGCCTGGAGCGCCGGATGCTCCGGGCCGTACCGCTGCGGGAATCCGCCGCCGAGGCCGTCCGCGTCCGGGGCGCCCGCCGGGGACGCGACCGCGCGGGTCAGCCGGCGGGCGCCCGCCACCCGGTCCACCAGGCCGTGGTCGGCGAACCCGGCCAGCGCGAAGTCCAGCAGCACCGCCACCGCCTCCGCCGGATCCGCGTACTCGGCCGCCGCCACGCCCGCCCGGTGCAGCTGGTTCCAGCGGAACCGCGTGCGGTCCGCCTCCCGCGCCGCCAGCCGCTCCTCCGTGACGTCCTGGAACAGCCACGCCACCCCCAGCGGCACCGGCTCCTCCGTCAGCGGCGAGGCCAGCCGCACGAACCCGCTGCGCCAGCACCGGCGCCGCTCCCCGGCCCCCGGGGACGCCGCCAGCGTCACCCACAGGTCCGCCGGAGCCGGCGGGCCGCCCTCCGCAAGGACGTGCTGGAGCGCGCCCTCCAGCTCCTCCACCCCCTGGGCCACCACATCGCCCAGCGGGCGGCCGAGGAGCGTCGTACGGCCCGTGCCGATCGCCCGCGCGGCGTGCCCGTTGACGACCGCCGGGCGCAGGTCGGCGTCGATCAGGACGACGCCCCAGGGAGCGTCGTCGAAGAGCGCCTCGCTCAGCGCGATCGACCGCTCCAGGTCGATCTGCGCGTGCACCTCGCTGAAGGCGCAGTACACCCCGGCGGGCCGCCCGTCGGCGCCCCGCACCCCCGCCGACTGGCTGCGCACCAGGACCCGGCCGCCGTCTTTGCGGAGCAGCACCAGCTCGTGCACCTGGCGGCCGGGCGTCCGCATCGCGCCCATCAGCCGGGCCAGCGTCTCCTCCGCGTCGGCACTGCGCGCCGCCCAGCCGTCGAACCCGCGCCGCCCGACGGCCTCCGCCGCCGGCCAGCCGAGGATCCGCTCGGCTTCACGGTTCCAGTGCGTCACCGTCCCGCCCGCGTCCAGCGCGCAGAGCGCCGCGTCCATCCCGTCGAGCAGCGCGGCCAGCAGGTCGCCCCCCGCCCCCGGCACGGAAGCGGTGTCCCGCGCGGACCCCGTGAATGCACTCACCCGGCACTCCCCCCGGTAACCCCCCTGATGCAGGCCATTCAACTGGAACGTGACCCAGAACACACCGGGTTCGGCGAAACGGATTCGCCGAGAGGCGGGCCGGGCGGGGATCAGGGTCCGTCAGGGTCCGGTCGGGGAGACGAAGCCGGATTCGTAGGCGACGATGACGGCCTGGGTGCGGTCGCGGGCGCCGAGTTTGGCGAGGACGGCGCTGACGTGGGACTTGACCGTCTCGGTGCCGACGACGAGACGGGCGGCTATCTCGGCGTTGGACAGGCCGCGGGCCATCAGGCGGAGGACGTCCTCCTCCCGGTCGGTCAGACGGGCGCGGAGCAGGGTCTCGTGGGCCTCGTTGGCGGGGCGGTCCTGGGCGTAGGAGGCGGCCAGGTCCCGTACGGCGGCGGGGAAGAGGAGCGAGTCGCCCTCGGCGACGAGGCGCACCGCGTGGACGATCTCGGCGGGGCGGGCGCGCTTGAGGAGGAAGCCGTCGGCGCCGGCGCGGAGGGCGCCGTAGACGTACTCGTCGTTCTCGAAGGTGGTGACCACGAGGATCTTGGGCGGGCTGTCGACCGAGCGGAGGACGGCCCGGGTGGCCTCGATGCCGTCCATCAGGGGCATGCGGACGTCCATGGCCACGACGTCGGGGCGCAGGCTCCGGACCAGCGGGATGACGGCGGCGCCGTCCGCCGCCTCGCCCACCACCTCGATGTCGGGCTGCGCCGCCAGGACGGCGCGCAGGCCCGCCCGTACGAGGGGTTCGTCGTCCACGAGGAGCACCTTGATCACCATCGGGCCAGCCTAGGACCCGCCGGGCGGGACGGGGTCGGCGCGGGAGAGCGGGACCGGGCGGGACGGAGTCGGCGCGGGAGAGCGGGACGGGGCCGGACAGTGGGGGACGGGGCGGGACGGCGAGCGGGACGGGGCGGGGCCGCCGGTCTGCGCGGCGAGCGAGACCGACCGGCCGAGGTCACCGCAACGGCAGCGCAGGCCCCACCGCAGCCGAAGCGCCGGCCCCACCGCGGCAGAAACGCCGGCCCCACCGCAGCGGAAGCGCCGGCCTCACCTCAGCCGAAGCACCGGCCCCACCGCGGCAGAAACGCCGGCCTCACCGCAGCCGAAGCGCCGGCCTCACCGCGGCAGAAACGCCGGCCCCACTTCAGCCGAACCGCCGGCCTCACCTCAGCCGAAGCGCCCGCCCCACCGCGACGGAAGCACCGGCCCCACCTCAGCCGAACCGCCGGCCCCACCGCGACGGCAGCGCCGGCCTCACCGCAGCGGAAGTGCCACCGTCACGCGCCACTCGCCGTCCGCCGCGCCCGCCTTCGCCTCGCCGCCCAGGAGCGCGGCGCGCTCGCGGATGCCGCGCAGGCCGCTGCCGGAGCCGGCGACGGCGGGTGGGCGGCCGTCGGGGAGGGGGTTGGTGACCAGGAGGCTCAGCCGGGAGTCGTCCGCCGCCACCCGGACCGCGACCGGGACGGGGCCCGCGTGCCGCAGGGCGTTCGTCAGGGCCTCCTGGAGCATGCGGTACGCCTCCCGGGAGACGGGGCCCGGCAACTCCTCCACGGGCCCGCTGATCTCGGCCTCCACCACCGCGCCCGAGGACCGGGCGGAGTCCAGGAGGCGGGCGGCCTCGTCGAGACCGGGGCCCGCGCCGGCCGGGCGGCGGCCGGACTCGCGGAGGAGCAGCAGGACGCGTTCCAGGTCCTCCAGGGCCGCCCGGCCGGTCTCCTCGATGGTGGCGAGCGCCCGGTCGGTGAACTCGGGGTCGCCGGCCGCCCGCGCGGCTCCCGCCTGCACCACGGCGAGGGTGAGGGCGTGGCCGAGGGAGTCGTGGAGTTCGCGGGCGATCCGGTTGCGTTCGAGGAGGCGTTCCGTCCGGTCCTCCAGGGCCGCCATCCGCTCCCGCACCGACGGGCCGAGGAGCCGGCGGGCCACCCGCGTGTCGAGGCGCCCGCCGGCGACGACCAGCGCGAGCAGGACCAGGAGGGGGAAC
Source organism: Streptomyces sp. NPDC085460 (assembly GCF_044541975.1). Lineage (NCBI taxonomy): Bacteria > Bacillati > Actinomycetota > Actinomycetes > Kitasatosporales > Streptomycetaceae > Streptomyces > Streptomyces sp. NPDC085460. The sequence goes on along the minus strand of NZ_JBITTO010000002.1, from coordinate 22,977 downwards.
GGGGCCAGGGCCGTGGGCCCCGCCGGCGGCGTCAGGGAGGCCACCACCGGCTCCTCCACCGACACGCCCGACAGGACCAGGGTGACCTGGAGCAGCCAGATCGACAGCAGCCAGGCCGCGAGCCCCGCCTCCATCCGGAACACCAGCCACAGCGCCGTCCTGCCCCGGTCCGTCCAGGACGCGGACGGGGCCGCCGAGACGCCGGTGCTCGCCGAAGCGCCGGAGCTCGCCGGGTCGCCCGTGCTCGCCGGGTCGCCCGTGGTCGCCGAAGCGCCCGTGCCGCCCCCGCCCCCGCCCCGTACGCGCGCGTGCTTCCCGGGAAAGAGCATCAGGCGCGCCTGGAGGCCCTCGGCGCGGCGGGCCGAGGGGAGCAGGGCGGCCGCCGCGACCAGCGGGACGGGCAGCGCCCCGGCGATCAGCCAGTCCACGACGCCGGGGTCGGACAGGCCCGGGTAGATGAGCCCGCCCGCGAGCGGCACGATCGCGCCGATCAGCAGGTGCAGCCAGCGGGTGTACGTGACCGCCCGGACCAGCGGCCGGACGAGTGTCCTGAGGTGCGACAGGGGTGCGGGCATTCGGTGATCTTCTCAGGGGAGCGGTGACGGCGGCTCCCCCGCGCGGGGGAGGCGGTCCCCTCCGGCAGGGGATGGCCGGGGGGCGCCGGATCGCGAGGCTTGAGCCATGACCAGCATCGACATCAAGAACCTCACCAAGGAGTACGGCGGCAGGCGCGTGGCGCGGGCCGTGGACGGGCTGACGTTCCGTGTCGAGCCGGGGCGCGTCACCGGGTTCCTGGGCCCGAACGGGGCGGGGAAGTCCACGACCATGCGGCTCGTCCTCGGCCTCGACCGGCCGACCTCCGGCTCCGCCACCGTCGGCGGACGCCCGTACGCGACCCTGGACGAGCCGCTGCGGACGGTCGGCGCCCTCCTCGACGCGCAGGCCGCGCACCCGTCGCGGACCGGCCGCGACCACCTCCGCTTCCTCGCCGCGAGCAACGGCCTGCCGGCCCGCCGGGTCGAGGAGGTGCTGGCGGAGACGGGTCTGGAGTCCGCCGCGGGCCGCAGGGTCAAGGGGTACTCGCTGGGGATGCGGCAGCGGCTCGGCATCGCCGCCGCGCTCCTGGGCGACCCGGAGGTGCTGATGCTGGACGAGCCGGCCAACGGCCTGGACCCGGAGGGCATCGTCTGGATCCGCGAGCTCCTCCGCCGGCTCGCCGCCGAGGGCCGTGCGGTCCTGGTCTCCAGCCACCTGATGAACGAGACCGCGACCTTCGCCGACCACCTGGTGGTCCTGGGCCGGGGCCGGCTCCTCGCGGACGTGCCGATGCGGGAGTTCATCGATTCCCACAGCCACGCGCGCGTGCGGGTGCGGACCGGGGATCCGGTGCGGCTGCGGGCCACGCTCCGCGCGAAGGGGTGGACGGTCGGCGAGGCGGCGGACGGGGACGGCCGGTGGGTGGTGGAGGGCGCCTCCGCCGAGGAGATCGGGGCGGTCACCGCCCGCGAGGGCATCCCGGTCTTCGAACTCGCCGACGAGCGCGCCTCGCTGGAGCAGGCGTATCTGGCCCTCACCTCGGACGCCGCCGAGTTCACCGCCCGCACCCCCCTGGAGGTCTGACCGTGTCCCGCACCGTCTCCCGTACCGCGTCCACCGCCCTGTCCCCCGCCGCCGTGCTCCGCTCCGAGTGGATCAAGGTCCGGTCGGTCCGGTCGAGCTTCGGCTCGCTGCTCGCCGTCCTCGTCGTCGCCCTCGGCATGAACCTGCTGCTGTACGTGAGCGTGGGAGGGCCCGAGCCGGACGGCAAGGGCGACCCGGTCTTCCGGGCCCTGTTCCACACGAACTTCGCCCAGATCGCGGCCATCGCCTTCGGCGCGACCGCCGTCTCCTCCGAGTACCTGAACGGCGCCCTGCGGAACTCGCTCGCCGCCGTGCCGCGCCGGGGCCTGTTCTACACGGCGAAGGCGGCGGTCGTGGCCGGCGCCGCGCTCGCCGTGGGCACGGTGGCGTCCTTCGCGGCCTTCTTCGCGGGCCAGGCGTTCGCGGGCGAGTACGCGATCGGCATCGGCGAGCCGGGCGCCCTGCGCGGCTGCTTCGGCGCCGGGATCCTCCTGGCGCTGATGGCCCTGCTCGCCTTCGGCCTCACCTTCCTGCTGCGCAGCGCGGTCGGTGCGCTGAGCATCCTCGTACCGGCCCTGCTGATGCTGCCGTTCGTCATCGGCGACGTGTCGGCGGGCCTCGCCGACTACCTCCCGGACCGGGCCGGCGGCGCGGTCCTGTACCAGACGCCGCCGGGCGGCCTGGGCCCCTGGACGGGCCTCGGCGTGGCCGCCCTGTGGGCCGCGGCGGCGCTGCTCGCGGGCTGGTGGGCGGTGCGCCGGCGGGACGCCTGAGCCGGGCGGGAGGCCGGGTGCGGGACCGGGCGCGAGGCCGGGTGCCGAGGAGGGCCGGGGCCGGCGGAAAGAGCGCGAATAATTCGCTTGTGGCCCTCCCGGGAGGTTCGTAGGGTGTGGTCACACGCGAAAGGAGGTGATCCGAAAAAATGGTTTCTTTTCGGACTCGTGAGGTGACTGCGGGCTAGCGCCTGCCGTCGCACGATGTGCACCTCGGCAGGCCAGCTGCCGAAACCCAAGCAGTCACCCGACCCGTGGGCCGCCGGTAAGTCCGGCCGGCTCCCGTCCGAACCTAGGCGGACGGGACCAAAGGCCCACGGGTCGTCTGCGTTTCCCCTACGGCGCCAGGCGTTCCACGTGCCAGCCCTCGTCCTCGCGGACGTAGCGGAGCCGGTCGTGGAGGCGGTTCTCGTGGCCCTGCCAGAACTCGACCGTGTCCGGTACGACCCGGAAGCCGCCCCACTCCGGGGGGACCGGGACCTGCTCGCCGGCCGGATGGCGGGCGGCCAACTCCTCGTATCGGTCGAGGAGTTCCTGGCGGGAGGCGATCACCGAGGACTGCGCGCTCGCCCAGGCGCCCAGCTGGGAGCCGTGGGGGCGGGTACGGAAGTAGGCCGCGGTCTCGTCGCGGCCGGTGCGGACGGCACGGCCGGTGACGATGACCTGGCGGGCCAGCGGGTGCCAGGGGAAGAGCAGCGACACGTACGGGTTGGCCGCCAGCTCGGTGCCCTTGCGGGAGCCGTAGTTGGTGAAGAAGACGAAGCCGGCGTCGTCGTAGTGCTTGAGCAGCACCGTGCGGGACGAGGGCCGTCCGTCGGGGCTCGCGGTCGAGACGATCATCGCGTTCGGCTCGTGGATCGCCGGGCTCGCGGCGGTCTCCTTGAACCAGGCCCCGAACTGCTGGATCGGATCGGGGGCGAGGTCGGCCGCGGCCAGTTCCTTGGTGCGGTACTGCTCGCGCATGTCGGCGGGGTCCAGGGCGTCGGTCACGGGGCCATCCTGCCGCAGCTCCCCAGTGTGCCCAGCACGGCGGGGCTCCAACCCTTCGTCGCCGGTTCGGCGCAGTGTGCCGGATGTCACGCTTCCCCGCATCATCGGAACCGTACAGACTCGACGGCTGGATGACTGTTCAGTCCCACCAGCGACCGCCGTTAGGTTGATCGATCATCGATAGAGGGAGCCGCCTGATGTCCGACTTCGTACCGGGCCTCGAAGGAGTCGTCGCGTTCGAGACCGAGATCGCCGAACCCGACAAGGAAGGCGGCGCCCTGCGCTACCGCGGGGTCGACATCGAGGACCTCGTCGGACACGTCTCCTTCGGCAACGTGTGGGGTCTGCTCGTCGACGGCGCCTTCAACCCCGGTCTGCCCGCCGCCGAGCCCTTCCCGATCCCCGTCCACTCCGGCGACATCCGGGTCGACGTGCAGTCCGCGCTCGCCATGCTCGCGCCCGTGTGGGGCCTCAAACCGCTCCTCGACATCTCCGCCGAGCAGGCCCGCGAGGACCTCGCCCGCGCCGCCGTCATGGCCCTCTCCTACGTCGCCCAGTCGGCGCGCGGCCAGGGCCTGCCGATGGTCCCGCAGAGCGAGATCGACAAGGCCGAGTCGGTCGTCGAGCGGTTCATGATCCGCTGGCGCGGCGAGCCCGACCCGAAGCACGTCAAGGCCGTCGACGCGTACTGGACCTCGGCCGCCGAGCACGGCATGAACGCCTCCACCTTCACCGCCCGCGTCATCGCCTCCACCGGCGCCGACGTGGCCGCCTCCCTCTCCGGCGCCGTCGGCGCCATGTCGGGACCGCTGCACGGCGGCGCGCCGTCCCGCGTCCTCGGCATGATCGAGGAGATCGAGCGGACCGGCGACGCCGTCGCCTATGTGAAGCAGGCCCTCGACAAGGGCGAGCGCCTGATGGGCTTCGGCCACCGCGTCTACCGCGCCGAGGACCCCCGCGCCCGCGTGCTGCGCCGGACGGCCAAGGAGCTGGACGCCCCCCGCTACGAGGTGGCCGCCGCGCTGGAGAAGGCCGCCCTGGAGGAGCTGCACAGCCGCCGCCCCGACCGCGTCCTCGCGACGAACGTCGAGTTCTGGGCGGCGATCGTGCTGGACTTCGCCGAGGTCCCGGCGCACATGTTCACGTCGATGTTCACCTGTGCCCGTACGGCCGGATGGTCGGCGCACATCCTGGAGCAGAAGCGCACCGGCCGCCTCGTGCGCCCGTCGGCCCGCTACACGGGCCCCGGCCAGCGGGACCCGCGCGCGATCGAGGGCTACGCCGACATCGTCGGCTGAGGCCGCCCGGCCGGCCCCGCCCGCTACACCGGCGGGTCCTGCCGGAGGAGGAGGTCCGCGTGGTGGCGCGCCGCGACCAGCGGATGCGCGCGGACCTTCCCCTTCAGTTCGTTGCGGCCGTACTCGGCGAAGAGCGGGTTCGCCGGGTCGGCCGTCACGCCCGGCGCCCGGTCCGCGTACGGGAAGTCGAGCGGGGCGATCCGGGCGTCGAGCCGCGGGTTGTAGAAGAACGGGACGGAGTAGCGCTCCGTCGCCCCGGGCGGGGAAACCACCCGGTGGTTGGTGGCGACGAGATAGCCGTTCGTCGCGACTTCGAGGAGTTCGCCGAGGTTGACGACGAAGGCGCCGGGCAGCGGCGGCACGTCGTGGAACCTCCCGTCCTCCCGCTGCACCTGGAGCCCGCCCACCTGGTCCTGGAGCAGCAGGGTCAGGAAGCCGTAGTCCTTGTGGGCGCCGACGCCCTGGTCGTCGCCGTCGCCGCTGCTGCCCGGGTAGCGCACCAGCTTGAGGTGCGGATGGGCGCGCGGCCCGAAGATGTCCGCGTAGAAGTCCTCGCGGGCGCCGATCGAGGCGAGCAGTTCGCGCAGCAGCCTCTCGGCGACGCCGCTGAGCCGGTCGATCCAGTGCAGGGCCGCCGTCCGCAGCTCGGGCAGCGCCTCGGGCCACTGGTTGGGGCCCTCCAGCCACCAGTACGGGGGCTCCCAGGGCGCGGGGACGCGGGCGGGCCGCTCGGCGCCGATGTCGAGCTGGTCACGCCAGTCCCGGGAGCCGCCGGTCCGCTCGTCGCCGACGCGGGTGTAGCCGCGGAAGTGCGGCGAGTTGAGGTTGTCGACCGCGCGCCGGTCCGCCTCCGGCAGGGCGAAGAAGGCGCGCGTCGCGTCGGTGAGGGCCCGGGTCTCCGCCTCGGTCACGCCGTGCCCGACGAGCTGGAAGAAGCCGACGTCGTGCGCGGCGGAGTGCAGCTGGGCGTGGAGCAGCCGGCGGGCGCCCGGCCCCCGGTCGGCCGCGGAGAGGTCGACGATCGGGAGCTGCGAGGCGTACGAGAGGGAGGGCGTGGCGACGGTGGGGGCGGTGGAGCGGGTGGGTGCGCTGAGGCTCATGGGTGCGTCCGCGGGTGTACGGGTCCCGGGGCGGCCGCCTGGGTGGGGCGGGGGCCGCGGGTGCCGGTCGACAGGGGTCGGATGAGGGACCCCGCGGGGCGGAGAGGTGGGCGCCCCTGGGGTCAGACGGCGCGGCGACAGCTCATGCTCGTGACGCGGACGAAGTCCACGTGACGGCGGCGAACGAGCGGAGGCATGCGACCAGCGTACTGCGGGCGGCACGGATCTCCTGTGGTCTGCGTCACAGGGCATGCGGGGGGGGGCGAGAGTGGCCGGGGTCGGCGACGGCCGCCCCGTACCGGGGACGCGCGGGCGGGGGGTGTCCGGGGCGGGGTCGGGTGCGGCAGAGTGGGGGTGTGCTGATCACCGTCGCGGATGTCGAGGCCGCAGCCGAACGTATCGCCGGGCACGTACTGCGCACGCCGACGCTGGCCAGTCCCGGGCTGAGCGAACTGCTCGGCGCAGACGTCACCGTCAAGCTGGAACTACTCCAGCGCACCGGCTCGTTCAAGGCGCGCGGGGCCGCCGCGAAGCTGCTGTCGCTCGGGCCCGCCGAGCGGGCGGCCGGGGTCGTCGCCGTCAGCGGCGGCAACCACGGCATCGGGCTCGCCGTCATGGCGGGCGCGCTCGGGGTCCGCGCCACCGTCGTCATGCCCCGCTCCGCCCCCGCCCCGGCCGTCGCCCGCGCCGAGGCGGCCGGTGCCGAGGTGCTGCTCGCCGACACCATGAAGGGCGCCTTCGCGCTCATGGAGGAGCTGTGCGACGGGGGCCTCACCCTCGTCCACCCCTTCGACGACCCGCTCGTCGTCGCCGCGCAGGGCACCGTCGGCCTGGAGCTCGCCGAGGACGCCGGGGAGCTCACCGACGTCCTGGTCAGCATCGGCGGCGGCGGTCTGCTCTCCGGCGTCGCCACCGCCCTGCGCGCCCGCCGGCCCGGCGTACGGATCTGGGGCGTGGAGACCGTCGGCGCGGACGCCATGTCGGCCGCGCTGGCCGCGGGCGGTCCGGTGCAGGTGGAGCTCTCCTCGGTGGTGAGCACGCTGAGCGCGCCCGCCGTCTCCTCCCTCACCTACGCGCACGCCGCCGCGCTCGCCGAGGACGTCCTGACGGTCACCGACGCGGAGGCCGTCCGGGGCACGCTCGACCTCGCCGAACACGCCAAGGTCTGGGCCGAGCCCGCCGCCGGCTGCCTCCTCCCGGCCGCCCGGAGGGTCCTCGACCGCGTCGGCCCCGAGGCCCGCCTCGGCCTGGTCGTCTGCGGCGGCAACGCCACCACGGCCGACGTCACCGCCTGGGCGGAACGCCTCGGAGTGCCGTCCTAGCAGGTCGGCGGGGTCAGCGAGGGTCGGCGGGTCAGTGGCGTCAGCGAGGGTCGGCGGGGAGGGTCAGCGCCTCGTCGATCAGGCGGGCCCACTGGGCGACCACGCGGTCGCGGCGGCCGGTGTCGTCGGTGAGGAGGGTGGCCAGGCCCAGGCCGCGCGCCATGTCCAGGAGGCCCTGGACGGTCTCCCGCACGCCGGGGCGCGACTCGTCGGCGCCCAGCAGCTCGACGGCGATCCGGTGCGACTCGCGGCCCACCCGGGCCTCCAGCTCGGTCACCCGGGCGCGGAGCTGCTCCTCGTTCGCGGCCGCCACCCACAGCTGGAGGGCGGCCCGGAAGAGCGGGCCGGTGAAGAGGCCGACGAGGGCGGCGACGGTCTGCGCCCGGTCGTCGGTGGGCAGCTCCCGCAGCGCCTGCGAGCGCTGCTCCGCGACGTACTCGACCGCCGCCGTGAAGAGGTCCTCGCGGGTCGGGAAGTGGTGCTGGGCGGCGCCCCGCGAAACCCCGGCCCGCTCGGCGACGACGGCGACCGTGGACCCGGCCCAGCCGTGCTCGGCCAGGCAGGCCACGGCGGCCTCCAGGAGCCGCTGCCGGGTGGCCCGGCTGCGGTCCTGCTTGGGACTGCGGTCGGAAGCGGGACCGCGGTCGGAGGCCGGGCTCCGGTCGGAAGCGGGGCTGCGGTCGGAGGCCGGGCCGCGGTCGGAAGCCGGACTCCGGTCGGAAGCCGGGCCACGGTCGGAAGCCGAACTCCGGTCGGAAGCCGGACTCCGGCCGGAAGCCGGGCCACGGTCGGAAACCGGGCCGCGGTCGGAAGCCGGACTCCGGTCGGAAGCCGGGCCGCGGTCGGGAGCCGGGCTCCCATCGGAGGCCGGCTGTCCGTCCTGGTGCCGGTGTGCGGTCACAGCCGCCATTCGGGGTCCCGTCGTTCGAGGAAGGCCGTCATGCCCTCGCGCGCCTCGGCGGAGGCGAAGAGCGTGGCCGATCTCTGCACGAGCTCCTCCGCGTCGCGCTCGAAGGTCTCCAGGACTCTAGCGGTGAGCAGCCGCTTCGACTCGCGCAGGCCCTGCGGCGAGCCCGCCCGCAGGCCGTCGAGGATCGCGTCGAGCTCGTCCGCGCCGGCCGTGACGAGGCCCATCGCCCGCGCCTCGGGGACGCCGAAGCGCTCGCCGGTCAGGTAGTGGCGGGCGGCGGCGCGCGGCTCCAGCCTCGGCAGCAGGGTCAGCGAGATCACCGCGGGCGCCACCCCGATCCGTACCTCCGTCAGGGCGAAGTCCGCCCCCTCCCCCGCCACCACGACGTCGCAGGCGCCCAGCAGGCCGAGGCCGCCCGCGCGGGCCCGGCCGCCGGCGGCGACGTGTCCGACGACCGGCTTCGGCAGCTCGACGACCTGCCGGAGCAGGTCGACGAAGGCGTACGGGCTCGGCGGCGCCTTCAGGTCGGCGCCCGCGCTGAACGTGGTTCCGGTGTGCGTGAGGACGACCGCCCGGACGGCCGGGTCCTTCCCGGCCGCCGCCAGTGCCTCGCCGAGTTCGGTGACGAGCGCGGCCGAGAGGGCGTTGCGGGTGTCCGGCGAGTCGAGGGCGAGGGTGGCGATCCCCCGTTCCTCGGTGACGGCGACCAGGGTCATGGGCGGTTCCTCAGCTTTCTCGCAGCTCTCGACGGAGGATCTTTCCGGAGGCGGCCCGGGGCACCGCGTCGATGAACTCGACGGCGCGGACCTTCTTGTACGGGGAGACGCGGGCGGCCACGTGGGCCATGACCTCCTCGGCGGTCAGCCCGGCCGCGGCCGGCTGGCGCACCACGAACGCCTTGGGTATCTCCGTGCCTTCGGCGTCCGTCACCCCGACGACGGCGGCGTCGGCGACGCCCTCGTGGGTGAGGAGCAGGGCCTCCAGCTCGGCCGGGGCGACCTGGAAGCCCTTGTACTTGATGAGTTCCTTCACCCGGTCCACGACGTACAGCCAGCCGTCGGCGTCGACGCGTCCGATGTCGCCGGTGTGCACCCAGCCGTCGGCGTCGATCATCTCGGCGGTGGCGTCCGGCCGCCCCAGGTACCCCTTCATCACCTGCGGGCCCCGGATGGCGATCTCGCCCTCCTCGCCCGGGGCCGCGTCCTTGGACGGGTCGTCGAGGGAGAGGATGCGCAGCTCGGTGGAGGGCAGGAGTCTGCCGACGGTGCCGGGCGGCGGGTTCTCGGCGGACAGCGGGGTGACGTGGGTGCCCGGGGACAGCTCGGTCATGCCGTACGCCTGCCGCACCGGCGGCAGCCCGAGCCGGGCCGAACACGCCTCGGCGAGCGCCGCGTCGAGCGGGGCGGCGGCGGAGACGATGTACTCCAGCGAGGACAGGTCGTAGTCGGCGACGGCCGGGTGCTTGGCGAGCGCGAGGACGATCGGCGGGGCCACGTACAGGCCGTTGATGCGGTGCTTCTGGATGGCGCCGAGGAAGGTGTCGAGGTCGAAGCGCGGGAGGACGACGACGGTGGCGCCCTTGCGGAGCGGCGCGTTCATGAGGGCCGTGAGCCCGTAGATGTGGAAGAACGGAAGGACGGCCAGGATGCGGTCGCCCGGTCCCATCGGGATGAACGGCTCCAGCTGCGCCAGGTTGGTCGCGATGGAGGCGTGGGTGAGCATCACGCCCTTGGGGACGCCGGTGGTGCCGGAGGAGTACGGGAGGGCGGCGACGTCCTCGGCCGGGTCGACGGCGATCTCCGGCTCGGGCGCCGTGGAGGCGAGGAACGCCTGGAGCGAGCGGACGCCCTCGCCCTCCGGCGCCGTGTCGCAGACGAAGATCTCCTCGACGCCGCCCGCGAGTTCGGCGGCGGCCCGGGCGGCCGGAAGCAGCGGCGACACGGTGACGATCCAGCGCGCGGCCGAGTCCCGCAGCTGCTTGGCGAACTCCTCGGGCGTGGCCAGCGGGTGAACGGTGGTGACGGAGGCGCCTGCGCGGGTCGCGGCGTAGAACGCGACCGGGAAGAGCACCGTGTTGGGGCTGTGCAGCGCGAGGACGTCGCCCTTGCGGACCCCGGCCTCCGCGAGCCCGGCGGCGACCCGCCGGTGGAAGGCGTCCACCTGCGCGTACGAGAGGGACAGCTCCCCGGCCCCGTCGACCAGCGCGGGCGCGTCCCCGAAGGCGGCGGCCCCGCCGAGGACGGCGTCGTGGATGGGGAGGGACAGGGTGGAGACCGGCTCGTACTCGCTGTGGAACACCATGCGTTGCCCCCTGGTGAGGTGGAAGGTGGCCGCCAGGATCGCTGCTGCGGGTACCGCTTGGGGAGACCCTGTCAGCCCCCCGTAAAACAATCAAGCGTGCCTGCATGGTTCGTGGCGGCCGGAGGCAGGGCAGGGAGCGCCCCGGCCGGGGGCAGGGGCAGGTGGCACCCCTGCCCCCCGGGCCGGCGCCGCCCTACTCGCAGGCGACGCCGTCGCCGTCGCGGTCCAGCTTGCGGCTGTAGCCGGGGTCGCCGGCGTGGATGGGGGCGGCGCCGGCCGCGCGGACGGCGGCGCAGTTGGCGTAGTAGACGTCCTGCGCGGGGGCCTCGGTGGTCGGCTCGGGCTCCGGCTCGGCGGTCTCCGGCGGCCGGGTCGCCTGCGTCGGCTTCGGCTTCGGGGTGGTGGGCGCCGGCTTCGGGGCCTGGGTGGTGGGGGCCTGGGTGGTCGGCTCCGGGGCCTCGGTGGTCGGGGCCTCGGTCGGGGCCTCGGTCGTCGGCTCGGGCGTCGGGGTCGGGGTCGGGGTGGGGGCCTCGGTGGTCGGGGCCTCCGTCGTCGGCTCGGGCGACGGGGACTCCGTGGTCGGCGTCGGCGTCGGGGTGGCCGTCGCCGTCACCGCCGGCTTCGGGTCGTCACCCGAGCCCTTCTTCTCCGGCTCGCTGGTCAGGATCAGGACGAACCAGAGCGCGGACAGCACCGTCGCCACGATCTTCGTGCGGTTCGTCCAGCGTCCGAGCCACGCCAGGGCTATGCCCGCCGGCGGGAGGAGGACGAGCAGCGTGATGATCAGGGCGGGGTGCTGCCACCACCGGCGCGGCGGCTGCCACGCCGGTGCGGGCTGGTACGGGTTCGTCTGCGGGTACACGCGCGGCTCCAGAGGCGTGAAGGGAACGACGGGCACCGAGCGGAGTGCCGTGGCCGTGGATCGTACACAGGACCTTCACAACCGGGGGGCCGTATCCGGAGATCGGAACGCCGGGCTCAGTACGACTTGGGCAGCCCCAGGGTGTGGGTCGACACGAAGTTGAGGATCATCTCCCGGCTGACCGGGGCGATTCTGGCCACGCGGGAGGCCGTGACCAGGCGGGCGAGGCCGAACTCCTTCGTGAGGCCGTTGCCGCCGAGGGTGTGGACGGCCGTGTCGACGGCCTTCACGCACGCCTCCGCCGCCGCGTACTTCGCCATGTTGGCGGCCTCGCCCGCGCCGAGGTCGTCGCCCGCGTCGTACAGCTTCGCCGCCTTCTGCATCATCAGGCGGGCGAGTTCGAGCTCGATGTGCGCCTGGGCGAGGGGGTGCGCGACGGCCTGGTGGGCGCCGATGGGGGCCTTCCAGACCTGCCGCTCCTTGGCGTAGGCGACCGCGCGGCCGAGGGCGTACCGGCCCATGCCGATCGCGAACGCGGCCGTCATGATCCGCTCCGGGTTGAGCCCCGCGAAGAGCTGGAGCAGCCCCGCGTCCTCGTCGCCCACCAGGGCGTCGGCCGGCAGGTGCACGTCGTCGAGGGTCAGCTCGAACTGCTTCTCGTCCGCGTCGAGTTCCATCTCGATGTGGCGGCGGCCGAAGCCCGGCGTGTCGCGCGGGACGATGAAGAGGCACGCCTTGAGGTTGCCGGTGCGGGCGTCGGAGGTGCGGCCGACGATGAGCGTCGCGTCGGCGATGTCGACGCCCGAGACGAACACCTTCCGCCCGTTGAGGACCCAGCCGTCCTCGGTGCGGGTGGCGGTGGTGGTGATCCGGTGCGAGTTGGAGCCCGCGTCCGGCTCGGTGATGCCGAAGGCCATCGTCCTCGACCCGTCCGCGAGGCCGGGGAGCCAGGCCGCCTTCTGCCCGTCGGTGCCGAAGCGGGAGATGACCGTGCCGCAGATCGCCGGCGACACCACCATCATGAGGAGCGGCGCGCCGGCGGCGCCGGCCTCCTCCAGGACGATGGACAGCTCGGCCATGCCGCCGCCCCCGCCGCCGTACTCCTCCGGCAGGTTCACCCCCAGGTAGCCGAGCTTGCCGGCCTCCGCCCACAGGGCCGCCCGGTCGAAGCCGGGGCCGTGGCGGCGGCCGAGCGCGGAGACGGCGGCGCGGAGCTCGGTGTGCTCGGCCGGTTCGATGTCGGTGCTCATGCTGTCGGGTCCTCCTGTGCTTCGGTCGGTACGTCTTCGGTCTGTACGACGGCGAGCAGGGCGCCGACCTCGACCTGGCGGCCGGGGGCGGCGTGGAGCGCGGTGAGCGTGCCGGAGGCGGGAGCGGTGACGCGGTGCTCCATCTTCATGGCCTCCAGCCAGAGCAGGGGCTGCCCGGCCTCCACCCGGTCGCCGACGGCGAGGCCGTCCGCGAGCCGGACGACGGTGCCGGGCATCGGCGCGAGCAGGGAGCCGGGGAGCGTCCGCTCGCGCGGGTCGGTGAAGCGGGGGCGGGCGGCGAGCCGGTGGGGGCCGACGTGGACGGTGCCGTCGCCGTACGCGGCGACCTCGAAGTCCCGGACGACACCGCCGGCTTCGAGCCGTACGCGACCGGGCGCGGCGGCCACCGCCCGCACCCCCTCCGGGGCGAGGACCTCGAAGCCGCCGTCCCGGGCGGGCCGGTAGCGGACCTCGTGCTCCCCGTACGTCCTGGTCTCATCCTGCGAGCGCACGTTCCGCCACCCGCCGCCGAAGCGGCCGGCGTTCCGCGCCGCCTCCGCGAGCGCGGCGGCGACGGCCGCGTGCCCGGCGCCGTCCGGAGGCCCGGCGAGCGCGTCGAGGTGCCGGTCGTAGAAGCCGGTGTCGAGGCGCCCCTGGTCCCGGAATTCGGAGTGCCGCAGCGAGGCGACGAGGAGGTCCCGGTTGGTGGCGGGGCCGTGGATCACGGCCCGTTCCAGGGCGTGGGCCAGCTTGCGGACGGCCTCGGCGCGGGTCGGCGCGTGCGCGACGACCTTGGCGAGCATGGCGTCGTAGTGCACCGGCACGGTGTCCCCGGAGGCGTAGCCGGTGTCGACGCGGACGCCGGGCACGCCGAAGGCGTGCAGGCGGCCCGTCTGCGGGGCCCACCCGGCCGCCGGGTCCTCCGCGTAGAGCCGCGCCTCGACCGCGTGCCCCCGGGCGGCGGGCGGCTCCGGCGGGAGCGGGGTGCCCTCGGCGACGGCCAGCTGGAGGGCGACGAGGTCGACGCCGTACACCTCCTCGGTCACCGGGTGCTCGACCTGGAGGCGGGTGTTCATCTCCAGGAAGTGCGCCCTGGGGGTCCCGCCCGCGCCGGCGGAGCCGGGAGCCGGGGAGACGTCCGCCCCGGCGGGGCCGAGGGCCGGGGGGACGTCCGCGACCAGGAACTCCACCGTGCCCGCCCCGACGTAGCCGACGGCCTTCGCTGCCGCCGCCGACCGCTCGTACAGCTCCTCGGTGAGCGCGGGCGGCAGGCCCGGCGCCGGGGCCTCCTCGATGACCTTCTGGTGCCGGCGCTGGAGGGAGCAGTCGCGGGTGCCGAGCGTCCAGACCGTGCCGTGCGCGTCGGCGAGCACCTGCACCTCGACGTGCCGGCCGTTCTCCACGTACGGCTCGACGAACACCTCGCCGTCCCCGAAGGCGCTCGCCGCCTCGGCGGACGCGGCGGCCAACGCGCCGTCCAGTTCCGCGAGTTCGCGGACGATCCGCATCCCGCGTCCGCCGCCGCCCGCCGCCGCCTTCACCAGGACCGGCAGGTCTCCGGCGGTGACGTCGGTGAGCGGGGCGATGCCGAGGAGTTCCTTGGCGCGGGTCTTCGACGCCATCGCCTCGATGGCCTCCGGCGGCGGCCCGACCCAGGTCAGCCCGGCGGCGGTCACGGCCCGCGCGAAGTCCGCGTTCTCGGAGAGGAAGCCGTACCCGGGGTGGACGGCGTCCGCGCCCGAGGCGAGCGCCGCCGCCACGACGAGGTCCCCCCGCAGGTACGTCTCCGAGGACGCGGCCCCCGGCAGCCGTACCGCCGCGTCCGCCTCCCGGACGTGCAGCGCGTCCGCGTCGGCGTCGGAGAACACGGCGACGGTCCTGATGCCCAGCTCACGGCAGGTGCGGAAGACGCGGCAGGCGATCTCACCGCGGTTGGCGACGAGCAGCGTGGAAATCAACGGGTGCCTCACATTCGGAAGACGCCGAAGCCGCCGCGCGCGCCCTCGACCGGTGCCGTGTGGATCGCGGACAGGCACAGCCCGAGGACCGTGCGGGTGTCGCGGGGGTCGATGACGCCGTCGTCGTAGAGCAGCCCGGACAGGAACGCCGGCAGCGACTCCGACTCGATCTGCGCCTCGACCAGGGCCCGCAGACCGGCGTCCGCCTCCTCGTCGTACGGCTGCCCCTTCGCCGCCGCCGACGCCCGCGCCACGATCGACAGCACGCCCGCGAGCTGCTGCGGGCCCATGACGGCGGACTTGGCGCTGGGCCAGGCGAAGAGGAACCGGGGGTCGTACGCCCGGCCGCACATGCCGTAGTGCCCGGCGCCGTAACTCGCCCCCATGAGGACCGACAGATGGGGGACCCTCGAGTTCGACACGGCGTTGATCATCATGGCGCCGTGCTTGATGATGCCGCCCTGCTCGTACTCCTTGCCGACCATGTAGCCGGTGGTGTTGTGGAGGAAGAGCAGCGGGATGTCCCGCTGGTTCGCCAGCTGGATGAACTGCGCGGCCTTCTGCGACTCGGCCGAGAACAGCACGCCCTGCGCGTTGGCGAGGACGCCGACCGGGTAGCCGTGCAGCCGCGCCCAGCCCGTGGCGAGCGAAGGGCCGTAGAGCGGCTTGAACTCGTCGAAGTCGGAGCCGTCGACGATCCGGGCGATCACCTCGCGCGGGTCGAACGGCGTCTTGAGGTCGCCGGGCACGATCCCCAGCAGCTCCTCGGCGTCGTACTTCGGCGGCTCGACGGCCACCGGGTCCGGATCCGGGTGCGCCTTGCGGTGGTTGAGGCGGGCGACGATCCTGCGGGCCTGCCGGATCGCGTCCGGCTCGTCGACGGCGTAGTGGTCGGCGAGCCCGGAGACGCGCGCGTGCATCGCCGCGCCGCCCAGGGACTCGTCGTCGCTCTCCTCCCCGGTCGCCATCTTCACGAGCGGCGGCCCGCCGAGGAAGACCTTCGACCGCTCCTCGATCATCACCGTGTGGTCGGACATGCCGGGCACGTACGCCCCGCCGGCCGTCGAGTTGCCGAAGACGACCGCGACCGTCGGGATGCCGGCGGCGGAGAGCCGCGTCAGGTCGCGGAAGAGCGCCCCGCCCGGAATGAAGATCTCCTTCTGGGAGGGCAGGTCGGCGCCGCCGGACTCCACGAGGGAGATCACCGGGAGCCGGTTGGCGAACGCGATCTCGTTGGCCCGCAGCGCCTTCTTCAGGGTCCACGGGTTGGAGGCGCCGCCGCGCACGGTCGGGTCGTTGGCGGTGATCAGGCACTCGACGCCCTCGACGACCCCGATGCCGGTCACCAGGGACGCCCCTACGGGGTACGCGCTGCCCCAGGCGGCCAGCGGGGACAGCTCCAGGAACGGCGAGTCCGGGTCGACGAGCAGCTCGATCCGCTCGCGCGCCAGCAGCTTGCCGCGCGCCCGGTGCCGGGCGGTGTACTTCTCGCCGCCGCCCGCGAGCGCCTTGGCGTGCTCGGCGTCGAGGGCGGCGAGCTTGTCGAGCATGGCGGCCCGGTGGGCCGCGTGGTCGGGTCCGCCGGTGTCGAGGGCGGAGGCGAGGACGGTCACGGGAGTTCCTCCGGGGGGACGGGGCGGGCGGTCACGGCACGCGTGGCGGCTGGCGTCGGGCGGGCGGTCACTGCGCACGTGGCGGCGGGCAGGCGACGGGCCGGCGCGGCACGCGTGGCGGGGGGCTTCGGGCGGGCGGTCACTGCAGCAGTTCTTCCGGTACGTCGACGTGCCGGGAGCGGAGCCATTCGCCGAGGGCCTTGGCCTGGGGGTCGAAGCGGGCCTGCGAGGCGACGCCCTCGCCGAGGATCCCGGCGACGGTGAAGTTGACCGCCCGCAGGTTCGGCAGCACGTGCCGGGTGACGTCCAGATCCGCCGTCTCCGGCAGGAGCGCGCGGAACAGGTCCACGGTCAGCGTGTGGACGAGCCACCGCCACTCCGCCTCCGTCCGCACCCACACCCCGACGTTGGCGTCCCCGCCCTTGTCGCCGCTGCGGGCGCCCGCGATCCGCCCGAGCGGCGCCCGCACGGCCGGACCCGGCGGCAGGGGGGCGGGCAGGGCGGGCTCGGGTACGGGCTCCAGGGCGAGGGCCGCCGGCGGTACGGGGATCGCGGCGCGGGTCCCGTCGGGCAGCACGGCCGTGTGCGGGACGCCGGCGGCGGGCACGTACGCGGTCTCGAAGACCCCGTAGGGGGCGCCCCTGCCGGGCGGCGCGGTGACGTGGAAGCCGGGGTAGCTCGCGAGGGCCAGCTCGATCGCCGCCCCCGTCAGGGCCCGGCCCACCTTCTCCGGGTCCTGGTCGCGGACGACGAGCCGCAGCAGGGCGCTCGCCGTCTCCTCGGTGTCCGCGTCCTCCCGGTCGGTGCGGGCCAGCTCCCACCGGACCTCGGCCGGCGGGTTCTCCGCCAGGGCCGCGCCGATCTGCTCCCGGACGAGCGCCGCCTTGGCCTCGACGTCGAGGCCGGTGAGGACGAGGACGACCTCGTTGCGGTGGCCGCCGAGCCGGCAGCGGCCCGCCTTGAGCGTGGGCGGCGGCGCCTCGCCCCGGACCCCGTCGATCCGCACCCGGTCCGGGCCCTCCTGGGTGAGCCGCACCGTGTCGAGCCGGGCGGTCACGTCGGGCCCGGCGTACCGGGCGCCGCCCGTCTCGTACAGCAGCTGGGCGGTGACGGTGCCGACGTCGACGACACCCCCGGTGCCAGGATGCTTGGTGACGACCGCCGACCCGTCCTCGTACAGCTCGGCGAGCGGGAAACCGGGCCGCAGCAGCAGGGTCGGGTCCAGTTCGCGGAAGAAGGCGTAGTTGCCGCCGGTGGCCTGGGTGCCGCACTCCAGGACGTGCCCGGCGACGACGGCCCCGGCGAGCCGGTCGTACTCCTCCGGGCCCCAGCCGAAGTGCCACTGCGCGGGCCCGGTGACGAGCGCCGCGTCGGTCACCCGGCCGGTGACGACGACGTCGGCGCCGGCCGCGAGACAGGCGGCGATCCCCGCCCCGCCCAGATAGGCGTTGGCGGTCAGCACGCCCGGCTCGGCGGGCAGGAGGTCGCCCTCGACGTGCGCCACCCGGGTCGGCAGGCCGAGCTTCGCGGCCAGTTCCCGCAGGGCGTCGGCGAGGCCCGCCGGGTTGAGGCCGCCCGCGTTCGCGACGATCCGCGTGCCGCGCTCGTGGGCGAGCCCGAGCCCTTCCTCCATCTGCCGCAGGAAGGTCTTCGCGTACCCGCCGGACGGATCCTTCAGCAGGTCGCGGCCGAGGATCAGCATGGTCAGCTCGGCGAGGTAATCCCCGGTCAGCACGTCCAGCCGGCCGCCCGTCAGCATCTCGCGGACGGCGGTGAAGCGGTCGCCGTAGAAGCCCGAGGCGTTCCCGATCCGCAGCGGATTCACCGCGCCTCCCCCTTCGGCGCGCGCCCGGCACCGGCCGGCCCGGCGAACGCCTGCGCGATCCGGAGCCAGTGCTCGGCGCCGTCGCCCTCGGCGCGGAGGGCGGTGTCGTCGCGGTGCACGCGCTGGGTGACGAGCAGACAGAAGTCGAGCGCGGTCCCGCTCACCCGCAGCGCGGCGTCCTCGGGCCCGAACGTCCACAACTCGCCGTCCGGCGCGACGAGTTCGACCCGCACCGGCTCGGCGGGCGGCTGCTCGCCCCGCACGAGGTAGGCGTAGGCGCGGGCCCGGTGCCCGATCCAGGCGACGTGCCGCAGCCGCGCGGTGGGCTGTCGTACGGCCCCGAGCGCGTCGGCCACGTCCTGCCCGTGC
Organism: Streptomyces sp. NPDC085460; assembly: GCF_044541975.1. Taxonomy (NCBI): domain Bacteria; kingdom Bacillati; phylum Actinomycetota; class Actinomycetes; order Kitasatosporales; family Streptomycetaceae; genus Streptomyces; species Streptomyces sp. NPDC085460. The sequence goes on along the minus strand of NZ_JBITTO010000002.1, from coordinate 4,786 downwards.
GCCCAGGTCTCCATCAGCCGCGCGGTCGCCATCGCCGGGGCGCTCATCGGCGGCCCGTACCAGGGGAACCGGCCGCCGGGCGGCACCGCGAGCAGCGCCTCCCCCAGCCGCTCCCGCCCCTCCCGCCAGCGCGCGAGCAGCTCGGCGGGCGGGAGCGCGGCCCCCTCCTCGGCGCCGTCGTCGACGAACCGCTCGGGCGCGGCCGCCGCCTTCTCCGCCTCCACGGCGAACGCCTCGGGGTCGGTGACGGCGAGCAGCGCGGCCCGGTCGGTCCAGGCGAGATGCGCGATCTGATGGGCGACGGTCCAGCCGGCGGCGGGCGTCGCGAGCGCCCACCGCGCGTCACTCAACCCCCCGACGAGCAGGTCGAGTTCCTCGCCTTCGGCACGCAGGTCGGCGAGAACCGTACGAACGGCGCCGGGGTCGGACACGGTGCGCTCCCCTCGGGAGGACGGGCCTGAGGAGTGGGAGCATGGCAGCGATCCGAGAAACAATCAAGCATGCTTGCTTGAAAGGACCGGCGCGGGTGAGGACAGCCCGATCCGGCCTGAAGGCGGCCCGGATCCGGACACTCCGGCCCGCTCCGGCCACCGGAGGCGGATCTTCGGCGTGGAAGACAGCGACACCCGGACCGCCCGACCCCCGAGGAACACCTCCGTGCTGACCGCGATATTCCAGGACCGACTCGGCTATCTCGCCGGCTGCGTGCTCGCCGCCCTCGCCCTCGGGGGCGCGGCCTGGTGGGCGGCGCGCCGCCTGGGGAACCCGCGCGGCCCGTGGTGGGCGGGGCTCACCGCCACCGTCACCGGCGTCCTGGGCCTCACGTTCATGGGGAGCGGCCCCGCCATGGGGAGCTGCGTGGTCAACCACGACGTCCTCGAACCCTTCGGCACGACCCAGGGGGTGTGGAACCTGGTGATGACCGTGCCGCTCGGCTTCTTCGCCCTCGGCGCGGTCCGCCGCCCGCTGCCGGTCCTCGTCGGGGTCGTCGCGCTGCCGCCGGCGATCGAGTTCGTCCAGGGCTCCGTGGACGGTCTCGGCCGGATCTGCGACAGCTCGGACGCCCTGATGAACGTCCTCGGCGGGCTCGCGGGCGTCGCGCTCGCGGCCCTGTTCCTGGTCCGGGCCCCGGACTTCGCCGCACGGGGCGGGGCGCGCGGCGCGGGCGTCGCCGCCGCCGTCCTCCTGGTGGCCGGCATGGTGCTCGGGAAGACCGCGATCGCCTTCACCCACCTGGACGGCACGGGCCTCTCCCCCGCCGACCCGGCTCAGCGCAGGGCGGCGGAGGCGGCGGTGCGGGAGGCGTTCGGCGACGCGTACGGCGTCCGGAACGTCTACCACCAGCCGTGCGTGGACCTGCCCTGCGCCCACGTCGTCTTCGCCGTGGTCTCTCGCGACTTGGGCCCCGACGGACCGGGCGGCATGGGCTCGCTGTCGTGGCCGGACGGCAGGCGCCTGACCGTCGAGCCGGGGACCGCCGGCTTCACCGGCCCGGGCTCGGTGCCGGGCTTCCGGGTGCCGGGTGCCGGCGCGGCACCGAAGACGGAGGCGGAGGCGGAGGAGACCGCCCGCCGCTACATGCGGGCCCACTACCCGTGGGCGCGGAGCGCCGCCGACACGACGACGTACCCGTACGGGCCCGGGGCGGCCCGGGGCTGGGTGACCGCCTGGCGCTGGGTGGACGGCGGCATCGTCATGCCCCGCACGCTGAACGTCCACGTCGACCGGACCGGCCGGGTCGCCCGCGTCGTCGTGGCCCTCGGCCCCACGCGCCTGGACCTCCCGGATCCGGAACGGAGCGCGGACGAGGCGGCCGGAGCCGTCCGCCGGCATCTGGAGGCGTCCGCCGGGGACCGGGAGCTGCCGCCGGAGTTCCGCGCCGAGGCGTACACCCTCCAGGCGGTCGAGCGGGGTGGCGTCTGGCGGGCGGAGTGGCTCGTCACCGCGCGCTACGACGAGACCCCGCCGGAGCTCGACCCGCACGTGTCGGAGGAGGCGGACCGCTGGTGGGTGGACGCGGTGACCGGCCGGATCCACCACGACGGCTTCGGTACGACGCCCGTCGCGCAGGAGTACGGCGGGGACCGATGAGTTTCGCCGGGGCGGCCGGTCCTACAGCATGAGAAGGAACGCAGTCCGACAGCTCCAGCAGACGAGGAACACGCCATGCGCACTCTGATCACCTCCGCCTTCGTCTCCCTCGACGGTGTCGTCGAGGCCCCCGGCGGCGAGGAGGGCTACCGGAACTCCGGCTGGACCTTCAAGGACATCGACTTCCTGCCGGAGGCGTACGAGATCAAGGGGCGCGAGCAGGGGGAGGCGACGGCGATGCTGCTCGGCCGGGTCAGCTACGAGGCGTTCAGCCCCGTGTGGCCGGGGATGGCGGACTTCGCCGAGTACAAGGAGATGCCGAAGTACGTCGTCTCCACCACGCTCACCGAGGGCGACCTGGTGTCCGACTGGGGTCCGACGACGATCCTCCGCACCCTCGACGAGGTCGCCGCCCTCAAGGAGACCGAGGGCGGCCCGATCATCGTCCACGGCAGCGCGACCCTGAACCGCGCGCTCGCCGACGCCGGCCTGGTCGACCGCTTCCACCTGCTGGTCTTCCCGGTCCTCCTCGGCGCCGGCAAGCGGCTCTTCAGCACCACGGACAAGGACGCCCAGAAGCTGAGGCTGGTCGAGCACGAGACCTACGCCAACGGCATCCAGAAGCAGGTCTTCGACGTCGTACGGTGAGGTGAGCGGCCGGGGAGGCCGGGGAGGCCCGGGGAGGCCCCGGGGAGGTCAGCCGGCGCGCCGGTAGGTCTCCTTCGCGCCCTCGCCCGAGTCGTTGGTGAGGATCAGCTTCTCCTCGCCGTCGTCCTCGCCGAGCTTCAGCGGCGCCAGCTGCCGGCCGGCCCAGCCGCAGTCCGCGTCCGCCAGGAAGTGGCGCCAGGTCTTGTCCGCCTCGGAGGATACGGCCTTGACCGTGCCCTCGCAGGTGTCGCTCCCGTCGCTGGTCCAGAAGGTCCCGTCCGCGGAGATCCGGATCGTCCAGGGAGTGTCACCGCCTTCGGTGACCTCCTTCCACTCCCCGGCGACCAGGGCCAGATCCGTCACGGCGGGTGCGGCGTCCAGCGGTGTCGTACCGTTCGGGCCCGCCGAGACGTCCGAGGTCTCACAGCCCGTCAGGAGAAGCGTCGCGCACACGGCGGCCCCCGCCACTCCTCGTGTCCATATGTTCATGGCGCTTACCGTACCGACCTCAAGTCCATGCCCTGACCAGGGCATTGACGTCAGGAGGCGCGACGGGGGCGCGGGACGAGCTCGCCGCCGCAGTTGGGGCAGACCCCGGCCATCGCCTCCGTACAGGGCACGCAGAAGGTGCATTCGTACGAGCAGATCCGGGCGGGTCCGCCGGGCGGCAGGGCCGTCGTCTCGCAGCGTTCGCAGCGGTCGCGCATCTCCAGGGCCATCGCGGGCTCCCCTCGTTCCGTTCGGGTCGGTCACTTTCATGATCGGCGGGGGTCGGGGCGGGCCGAAACAGGGCGTCGGCCAGAGTTCGACAGGATCGGGCCGCCGGGATCGGGCCGACACGCCAACAGCCCCGCCGGAGGGTACCGGCGGGGCGGGGGCGTTCCGGGAACTCGGTCACTACCGGGGGTCCTTGTTGAAGGTCTTCGTCGACCAGACGTAGCCGAGGGCGGCGAGGCCGACGCACCAGGCCACCGCGAGCCAGCCGTTGTGACCGATCTCGGTCCCGAGGAGGAGGCCGCGGAGGGTCTCGATGGCGGGGGTGAAGGGCTGGTACTCGGCGATGGGCTGGAACCAGCCGGGCATCTGGTGGACGGGGACGAAGGCGCTGGAGATGAGCGGGAGGAAGATCAGGGGGAGGGCGTTGTTGGAGGCGGCCTCGGCGTTGGGCGAGACCAGGCCCATGCCGACGGCGATCCAGGTCATCGCGGTGGCGAAGAGGACGAGGAGGCCGAAGGCGGCCAGCCACTCGACGGCGGTGGCGCCGTGGGAGCGGAAGCCGATCGCGACGCCGACCGCGCCGACGAGGACGACGCTGGCGACCGACTGGAGGACGCTGCCGACGACGTGTCCGACGAGGACGGAGGGGCGGTGGATGGCCATCGTCCGGAAGCGGGCGATGATGCCTTCGCTCATGTCGTTGGAGACGGAGACCGCGGTGCCGATGACGGTGGAGCCGATGGTCATCAGGAGCAGACCGGGGACGAGGTAGGCGACGTACGCGTCGCGGTCCGCGCCGCCCATGCCGGCGCTCATCGTGTCGCCGAAGATGTAGACGAAGAGCAGGAGCAGCATCACCGGGGTGAGCAGCAGGTTCAGCGTCAGCGAGGGGTAGCGGCGGGCGTGCAGGAGGTTGCGGCGGAGCATCGTGGTCGAGTCACGGACGGCGAGGGTCAGGGTGCTCATCGGACAGCCTCCTTCGGCTGGGCGGGGACGGTGGCGGCGGTTGCGGCTTCGGTGGTCGCGGCTTCGGTGGCGGTGGCGGTGAGGGCGAAGAAGACGTCGTCGAGGTCGGGGGTGTGGACGGTGAGTTCGTCGGCCTCGATGCCGGCGGTGTCGAGGTGGTCGAGGAGCCGGCGGAGGGCGCGCTGGGTGCCGTCGTTCGCGATCTGGAGCGTCAGCGCCTCGTCGTCGCGGACCGACTCGGCGAGGGTGCCGGCGGCGGTGCGGTAGGCGTCGGGGTCGGTGAAGCGGAGGCGGACGTGGCCGCCGGGGATCTGGCGCTTGAGCTGGTCGGCGGTGCCTTCGGCGACGATGCGGCCGCCGTTGA